>NZ_JAYWCU010000131.1:0-31038 GCF_043780375.1 Emticicia sp.
CGACGGTTGCTCCAACAAATAGCCAGTTTTTTATATTTTTGTTCATTTTATCCAATTGCTTAAGTAATTAATAAATATTAGAAACTGATATTTAAACCACCCATAAAGGTTTTTGCTTGTGGAGTAGTATAAAAGTCATAACCCAAAGCAATATTTGTTACCACATCATCGGCATTTACTTCAGGATCCCAACCAGAGTATTTCGTAAAGGTCAAAAGGTTTTGTCCTGTAAAGAAAACTCTTACATTGCTTAGTTTTATCTTATTAACAAGCGTTTTCGGTAAGTTATAGGCCAATGTTACATTACGCAAACGAACATAAGAACCATCTTCGATAAAACGGCTTGATGCTTGAGCTCCATTGTTGAAGAACAAACGAGCTTGCGGAACATCCGTATTGGTATTTTGAAGAGTCCAAGCAGCCAATTGATTGACTGTTTGGTTATCTTCAAAACGACCATTCGCCGAAGAGAAACGTCCTACACCATAGAAATTAAGTTTATTTCCAAATACACCATTGAAAAATACGCTTAATTCAACACCTTTATAGCTAAAAGTATTGGTTACACCAGCAGTCCACGTAGGTAACGGGCTTCCGATTACTACTCTTTGTGCTTGGCTATAAGTTTTGGTTGTGGCACGATCGATTGTTCCATCAGTATTCTTAGTATTCTTATAAAAAAGAGCATCACCATTGGCAGGGTCAACACCAGCGTATTCTACGGTAAAGAATGTACCCAATGGTTGTCCTTCTACGGCACGACTCATGTTGCTCAAACCACCTTCAATAATTTGACCTTGCAAGTCAGTGATTTTGTTTTTATTAGTCGACGCATTCAAACTTGTTTTCCATTTGAAATCGCCTACAAGGTTATCTGTATTCAATACGAATTCAAAGCCTTTATTTGTCAATGAACCTACATTTTTTACTTGTGTTGCAAAACCTGTTGTTCCCGGAACGTTTACGTTTAACAATAAACCAGTTGTATTCTTCTCATAATAATCAATTTCACCGTTGATACGGTTATTCAATAAACCAAAATCTAAGCCAATATCAACTTGTTGCGTAGATTCCCAACCCAATGCAGGATTTGCCAATTGAGAAGGACGTTGCCCAGGAATTGCACCATAGCCAGCATCACCAGTAAATAAACCTAACTGTGGAAAATTTCCAACCTCAGCATTACCAGTTTTACCCCAGCTTGCACGTAATTTCAGGAAGCTAATCAATTCAATTTTTTTCAAGAAACTTTCTTCTGAAAGCACCCATCCAGCCGAAATAGCAGGAAAGAAACCATAACGATTATCCGCACCGAAACGAGATGAACCATCAATACGAGCACTTAAACCTAACAAATATTTATCGTTGAATTTATAGTTGACACGGGTAAAATAAGAAGTAAAACGGTAGTCAGATTGTGTAGAACTGGCATCTGTTTTACGAGCTGCACTCGCAATCATGCGATAAGCATCTGATGGAAAATCTTTTCCTTCGGCAGCATTGGTTTTAGATTGCGAATTTTGATAGGACAAACCCGCCGTTGCATTAATTGTATGCTTGTCGAATGTATTGTCATATACAAAATAGTTATTAGTATTATAATTTTCAACTCTCACAAAACGATTGAAACCATAGCCAAGTGGGGCTCCAAAATTACGTTGAGTTTTGCTATTATAATATTGCTCTTCTTGTTGATTCAATAAATCTAAAGCAAATTCTGCACGGAAACGAAGTCCTTTGAAGATAGCATATTCGCCAAATACGTTGCTAATATTACGATGTACCGTAGTATTATAGTACGCATTACCAATATTAATGATACCATTATAATAAACTGGAATAGAAATATCACCTGGAGGTGTACCAACTGGAAGTCCAGTTTCGGGGTCGTTTTGAGGTGTCATTGGCGGCAAAGCAACTAACTGCAAAGGATTATCAAATTGACGGTCGCCTGATACACGCTCATTGAGCGAACGAGTAATGCTCATATTCATACCAATATTTAGGCGTTCCGTAACTTTATGAGTAAGATTCATACGACCCGTAAAACGATTAAAAGCATTTCCCAAAAGAATACCTGTTTGGTCAAGCATTTGCCCCGAAATGAAGAAGGTAGTTTTATCTGAACCACCACTAAGGTTCAAATCATACTGCTGTGAAGGTGCAGCTTGAAATGCCAAACTACCCCAATCTGTATCTGCTTGATTAGTTTTACCGAGTGTTCCTAAACTTTGTGTGTCGAAGAAGCTTTCCATATACGAAGTATAAGAATCTGGGTCTTTGGCATCATAGCCATCAATCACATCTGAGTTAGCTGCAGCAATACGATAAAAATCAATGTATTGCTTTGTATTCAAGAATTTTAAGATTTTAGTAGGTTTACTTTTACCATACTGCATACCGAAAGTAATTTTCGTTTTTCCTGCTTTACCTTTTTTAGTAGTGATCAAAACTACCCCATTGGCTGCACGAGCCCCATAAATGGCTCCAGCTGAAGCATCTTTCAAGATTTCGATTGATTCAATATCTTGTGGGTTGATATCTACTAATGGGTTGGTTTCTCCGCCACCAATACCAAGGTCACCTTGGGTTAAAGGGATTCCATCTAATACATATAATGGTTCGTTTGACGCTGAAACAGAAGACTGTCCACGAACTCGAACCTGAATTCCTTGAGCTAATTTACCAGTACCTTGATTAATCTGAACACCAGCAGCTTTTCCTTGAATACTTTGTTCAAAAGTTGTTACTGGCATATCTTGAATCTCACTTGCTCTAATTTTAACGATATTACCCGTCAAATCACGTTTGATTTGTGAGCCGTATCCTGTTACAACAACCTCATTTAGAGATTTAACATCTGAGCTGAGTGTAAAATCAACGATACTTCGATTCCCTACTGCTTGTTCGAAGTCTGCGAAGCCAATAAAACTGGCTTGTAGTGTAGCATTTGCAGGTACAGAGAGGTTATACACTCCTTTGTCATCCGTACTTGTGCCTTTTGAGGTGCCTTTGATAGTAATTGATACTCCTGGAAGTGGACTACCATCATCGCTGGATGTAACTTTTCCTGTTACAACGTTTTGTGCATTTCCCCAAAAAGAAACACTGAGGAATAGACAAGCCAACGAAATTCGTAAAAGTTTGTTCATACGTAGTTGTAGTTTGTTATTTAATTATTAAAAATTGTGAATTATATAAATAACTCTTCTAAAGCATTCAGAATTGCGTTAAAAGAGATTTTATTTAGGGATAAAACTTTATAAAACACAAATAAGTTTAAAAATTAAACTTTTAAATACCAATTATATTGTAATGTAACAATTACCTATCCGCACTCTAAATATATTGCCTTTCTATTTCTTTCCTTTGCCCAACCAAAGCAAACTATTGATAATCAATTTATTTTGGGTTTCGTTGGCAAACTGAAACGATAATTCTTTATTGGTTCTATGCTCATAATCAATATCGTTATGCCCCATATTTAGGTACAACATTCTGTAATTTTTATTTGTCCAAACCACAGGATAGTAGCCACTATGCCAAATTTCATGGACTTTTGGGCCTGTTCCCAATGGAAAACTGGTAGAATCTATGGAAAGTAAGATTTTAATATTATTATTTTTTCGCAAGTCATTTTCCCATCTGTACCATTCATTGGGTGAAGATGTGAAAGTTTCGGGTAGTTTTTTTGTTGCAGGATGTGTTCGATTTTCAACTCTCAAGATAGCAGAAGTGGGTCGCCAAGTATTGCTTTTGTATTGACCAGAACCCAAAAATTGGTTATGATACCAGTCCCAATCTTGATTAAATTTTGAATTATTGAGAGCAAAAGCCGCAAAATGAAAACCAATCCAAGCTCCGCCCTTATCCATATATTGCTGAAAGGCCTCTCTTTGAGATGGTTCTTCGGGACGAGTATCTAAGAATAGTACAATTTGATATTTCGATAAAAACTCAGCGTTGAGGTTTTCCCAATTATTGGTTGAGTCATAAGAAAAATGATATTTTCGTGCCATTTCAGGAAACCAACGATTGGCCTCATGCACAAAACTTATGTGGGCTTGATCATTTTTGGCAGTGTAGAAAGCTATAATTTTGAATTTTGAAGTAGAATTTTGAGCATATAATCCATTGATGGTCAATAAGATGAAAGCAAAATTTAAAATTATTTTTCTTAGGTTTTTCATTGAGCTGGTTTTTTCCCAAATATAAAACCTAAATGCCTATCTCTTCATCAAAATTTGTTTTTAATAATAATGGGGATTTCTAAATAACAAAATTCCTCTTTTTAGTCATTATACAGACAATTTTACATTAATTTTATCAACATAATGACTAAGTTAATGCTTTGATAAACGGTATGAAAACCTTGATAAATGCGGAGTAATACTATTAAAATCTTTAATGAAACTTTTGACTAAAACTTCAATTTATTCTTGCTATTTTTACATCTGTTTCTTCAACTCTAAAAACTGTTATTCGATGAAAATCTTCAAGAAAATCTTGCTTGGATTGCTTGTTATACTTGTTATCGTAGCAATTGGCATTTATTTCTGGCTACAAAGTACTAAACCAAATCTCAATACCGAACTCCAAATCAAAGGCTTGAAAGCACCAGTCGAAGTGCTTTATGATGATTATGGCGTGCCGCATATTTACGCCCAAAACGAAGAAGATTTGTTTCAAGCATTTGGCTATGTTCATGCCCAAGACCGACTTTTTCAAATGGAGTTGGTTCGACGCTTGGCAGATGGTCGTTTGTCCGAGCTTTTTGGAGATAAAGCTCTCGCTTCGGACAAATTTTTCCGTACCCTAAGTTTCCGCAAACACGCCCAATGGACAATTGACTCTGTTGTGATGAAAAATCCAGACGCTCCATTTGTAAAAGCAGCTCAAGCCTATATAAAAGGTGTCAATGAATATATTCAAAATGGCAAAACGCCTATTGAGTTTTCAATCATTGGTATCAAAAAAACGCCATTTGAAATGGCCGATATGCAAATAATTATGGGCTATATGGGTTTTACTTTTGCCGAAGCATTTCGTTCAGAAGCTATTTCTACCATGATTCAGAATAAATATGGTTCCGAATATCTGAAAGATGTAATGTCGGGTTGGCCCGACAATGAGCCCAAAATACCAACAAATGCACAAGAAAAAATTGCATCTTCTTTGACATTAGCAAAAATGGCAAATCAGTTGGCAGCCATCGAAATAAATGCTCCTTTTCCGCCTTATCATGGTTCAAATGGTTGGGTAATTGCTGGTTCGAAAACTAAATCGGGTAAACCTATTTTATCGAATGATACGCACATTGCTTTCTCGCAGCCTTCGGTTTGGTACGAAGCACATTTGGAATGTCCAAATTTTAAATTCTACGGAAATTTTTTGGCAGGAACACCCGTCGGAGCTTTGGGGCATTCGCAATATGGCGGCTGGGGTTTGACAATGTTTGAAAACGACGATGTTGATTTTTTTCGTGAGAAAGCAAATCCTGCCAATGCCAACCAAGTTTGGTACAAAGACCACTGGGAAGACTTGAAAGTACGAGATGAATTTATCAAAGTAAAAGATGCGGCTGATGTTAAAATTTCGGTAAAAACTTCTCGTCATGGAATTTTGATGAATGAAAGTTTTGATAAAATGGCTGACCAAAAAGACCCGATTGCTTTATGGTGGGTTTTCAACCAATTTCCGAGTTATCATTTGGAGGCTTTTTATAACATAGCTCATGCAAAAAATGCCACCGAAGTAGGTAAAGCAGTAAGTAAACTCACCTCGCCAGGACTAAATATCATGTGGGGCGATACCGAAGGGAATATCGCTTGGTGGGCAGCAGGAAAATTGCCTAAACGCCCCGCACACGTCAATCCGATGTTGATTTTAGATGGCTCAACGGGCAATGACGACCCACAAGGTTGGTACGATTTTTCGTTGAATCCTCAAATCTTGAACCCAAAAAGAGGCATACTTTATACCGCCAATAATCAACCTGCCGATATGGGAAATGGCTTAATACCAGGCTATTATGTACCGGGAAATCGTGCAAGCAGAATCGAACAACTGATTTTTACTGACAAAAAAGATTGGACACAAGAAAGTGTCAGAAAAGTTATCAATGATGTTACATCTTCTTCATTTACTGGACTTTTGAAAGATATTTTACCTGTGGTTGAAATAAATAAATTGACACCTTCTGCAAAAATTGGTTTAGAAAAATTAGCAAAATGGGACGGTTCGCACGACTTGGAAGATACTGAACCAACGATTTATTACCGTTTTCTCTATCATTTCTTTGTTAATACCATCAAAGATGAGTTAGGTAATGAAGTTTTCAAGGCTTTTGAGCATAATGCAAATTTCAAGCGAAATATGGCCTCTTTGATGCGAAATGATGCTTCGCCATGGTGGGACAATATTTCCACAAAAAACAAAGAAACTCGTACCGAAATATTGACAAAATCAATGAATGAAGCATTAGAAAGTTTGGATAAACAACTCGGAAATGATATGACTGCGTGGAAATGGGGAAAAGTGCATACGCTCACCCATAACCATCCTCTGGGAATTTTGCCAGTTGTCGGAAAATATTTCAATGTTGGGCCACTCGCCGCTACAGGGGGGCGAGAAACCATTAATAACCTTGATTTTTCGGTTGATTCGAGCGGTACGTATAAAGTTACTTACGGCCCTGCATTGCGTAGAATTATTGACTTTGCCGATGCTGACCATAGCAGAAGCATACTTCCAAGCGGGCAGTCAGGAAATTTTATGAGCAAGCATTATGACGATCAAGCAGAAATGTTTGTCAAGGGAGGTTCACGCCTTGAGCTGATGAATCGGGCAGAGATTGAAAAAGTAAAAACTGGGAAATTGATTTTGAAACCCTGATTTGAAATCAAAAATAAAAATCCCGCTTACCTACAAATCGCTAAAAAACTTCTTTTGGTCGAAAATATTAATAATAAATCATACTTTTCTAACATTTTTAAAAACTTTTTGTTTAATTTTATTATAGATTTAGACATTCAATAAACATTTCAATAATGGCAAATTACAATCTTAAAATCAATGGTCGAGAGTACAAAACTGATGCCTCGCCCGATACGCCTTTACTATGGGTTTTACGAGACAATTTAGGCCTTGTTGGCACTAAATATGGTTGTGGAATGGCTCAATGCGGAGCTTGCACCGTACACGTAAATGGTGAAGCAACTCGCTCTTGTGTATTGCCTATTTCGTCGGTAGCTGATGCTAAAATCACTACTATCGAAGGACTTTCCGAAAAAGGTGACCACCCTGTGCAACTGGCTTGGGACGCAATTGATGTACCTCAATGTGGCTACTGTCAAGCAGGACAAATGATGACTGCGGCAGCTTTCTTGAAAAAGAATGCAAAACCAAGTTTGGAAGAAATTGAAGCTACGATGTCAACCCATTTGTGTCGTTGTGGAACTTACCATCGCATCAAAGAAGCAGTACAATTGGCTGCTACTAAAATGTAGTTTTCAGTCAATCGTCTATGGACAACGGTCGATAATTTCTTTTAAACAAATTATCTGCCACAATTCTTTACCAAAAAACAGATACTAACAATGACAAAAAATAATAGCCGTCGAGATTTTCTAAAATCTGCGGCACTCACCAGTGGAGGCTTGATTTTGGGTTTCAATTGGTTTGGCAATGAGGCATTAGCAGCCCAAGTAATGAACGGCATTTCGGCAGAAGGCAATGCTACATTCAACGCTTTTCTTTCGATCCAAAGTAATGGAATTGTAACTATTTTTTCACCAAATCCAGAAATTGGACAAGGTATAAAAACAGCGTTTCCAATAATCGTTGCCGAAGAATTAGACGTTGACTGGGCAAATGTAAAAGTTTTACAAGCTCCCTTAGATACCAAAAAATTTGAACGTCAAGTAGCGGGTGGTAGTGGCTCGATTCCCCATTCGTGGCAACGCCTCCGCAAAGCAGGGGCAACCGCACGCCAAATGCTCATAGAAGCAGCAGCCAAACGCTGGAAAGTTCCTGCCAGCGAATGTTCGACCGAAAAAAGTTTTGTTGTTCATACTTCAGGCAAAAAGTTAGGCTACGGTGAATTAGCCGCAGAAGCAGCTCAAATTACCCCACCAACCGATGTTAAATTGAAGGACATTAAAGATTTCAAACTCATTGGTTCTACTATTAAAGGTGTTGATAATAAAGATATTTTAACTGGAAAAGCACTTTTTGGCATTGATTTTTATAGAGAAGGAATGTTGTTCTCGATGATTCAACGTCCACCTGCATTTGGTTTGAAACTGAAATCTTTCGATGCCACAGCAGCGAAAGCATTGCCAGGAATTGTTGATGTAATTTCATTCAAAGACAAAGTGGCTATTGTCGGGAAATCAACTTGGGAAGTTAAAAAAGCCCGTGATTTAGTAAAAATTGAGTGGGAAAAATCAGCAACGCTCGAAAGTAGCGACGACCATAATAGAATATTCAAGGAATTACTTGATGGAAAAACCGAAGTTCGTCGCAAGGATGGTGATGTAGAAACAGCATTCAAAAATGCTGCCAAGATTGTAGAAGCAGAATACCAATGTCCGTTTTTGCCGCATAACCCAATGGAACCGATGAACTTCTTTGCTCACGTTCGAGCTGATGGAGTAGAATTAGTTGGTCCGACACAAACACCACAAAATGCTCAGAATCAAACGGCTAAGTTATTAAACATTACTGCCGATAAAGTTACGGTTGAACTAACTCGTATGGGTGGTGGTTTTGGTCGCCGTTTGGGTACAGATTATGTGTTGGAGGCTGTAGAAGTTTCAAGTGTTATGAAAGCTCCTGTAAAAGTTATGTGGACTCGTGAAGACGACATGACAGGCGGAAGTTATCGCCCAGCGGTACGTTATCGTTTCCGTGCTGCTCTCGACAAACAAGGCAATATGATTGGTTATACGCTTCGTGGAGCAGGCATCAATGCAGGAAATCCAACTCGCCAAGATAATTTTCCAGCTGGAGCAGTACCAAATCTTTTGATAGATTCGGCCGAACATAAATCTGCCATTACAACGGGGCCTTGGAGAGCTCCAATTACTAATTTTTTGGCATTTGCCGAACAATCTTTTATTGACGAAGTAGCAACTGCCGCAGGAAAAGATGCTGTGCAGTTTAGGTTAGAATTATTGGAGAAAGCCAAAACAGCACCAGCGGGAGAAATTAAATATAACATTGACCGTATGAAAGCAGTCATTGAATTGGCTGCTGAAAAATCAGGTTGGGGAAAGAAGAAAAAAGGGGTAAGTTTAGGTTTCAGTGTTTATTTCTCGCACGCATCTTATGTTGCCCAAGTGGCGGAAGTTGTTATGAAAAAAGGCAAGCCTGTTTTACAAAAAATATATGCAGCCGTTGATTGTGGCGTAGTTGTGAACCAAAGTGGAGCAAGAAACCAAGTAATGGGTGGAATTGTTGATGGAATCGGGCATGCAATGTATGGTAATCTGACTTTCAAAGAAGGCAAACCCGACCAACAAAATTTCAATGCGTTCAGATTAATAAAAATGAACGAAATCCCTGCGATTGAAGTAACTTTTGTTAATAATGGCATTGACCCAACAGGTTTGGGCGAACCTGCCCTCCCTCCTACGGGCGGCTCGGTTGCCAATGCGATTTTCAAAGCAACGGGCAAACGCATTCGTAATCAACCATTTATTGAGCAAGACGAAAAAATGTTTGAGAGCGTTTCGTAAGAATTGCTTAAAACTTCATAAAAAAACTGCAAGGATTCTAAAAAAATTCTTGCAGTTTTTTTATGAAGTAAAAACCATTAATAAATTAGCTATTCGGCAGGTTTTTAAAACTATTTTTTACCCCCCTGATTTCTCACTGTATATGTAAAAGTAAGCAAAAAGTAGCGACTAAGTGTATTTGATCGGTCAATTTCAAAGAAATTATCGTCCGACCGTTGCGAAAGATAAATATTTCTCTTGAGTAAATCTTGCACCGAAAACATCAATTCGCCTCGATTGTTTTTCAGGAAAAGATGTTTCACAGCAATATTCCAAATCGGAATTGCTTTTAGACTACTTTTCAGGCGAGAACTTTGATAATAGGTATAGTCAAAATCAGTAGCAAAAGTAAAATCTTTGGTGATTTTCCAGCGAAAATCTGTAGTGTTCTTGAAAACGGAGAATGTCTGATTAAACTCCTTATTGACCGAATATTCAACAAAAGATTTTTGATAATAAGTATTGAACACAAAGTTTATTTTATCGGTCAAATAAGTAATCTTAAAATCACCACGATATTGGTTTTGAGTATTAAGGTTATTTACGCTATTGACCAAACTATTTCCTTGAGAAACCAAATAACGAGGATTGACCGAAAAACGGAGGCGATTTTTTTGTTTCCCTACCGAAAAGGTATAACTAAAACCAATATTTCCATTCCAACGATAAGGCAAATTGACGGGCTGAGTTGTCCTTACGAGCGTTTCGCTTACTGTTTGTGCATAGCCAATGGCATTTTGGGTATAGTTCACATTTCCACTCACCCCAATATTTGTAAAAGTTTTTGGATTAAAAATATTCTCATTGATAATCAAACGATGAATGTATTCGGGTTTGAGGTCGGGGTTTCCCAAAAAAATATTTTGTGGGTTATTATTTACCGTTATGGGCTGTAAATCTCTTACCGAAGGCTCATTTATAGACGTATTATATTCAAGCGTTGTGCTATTACTTTTTGATTTTGCTTTGTTTTTAACAGCATCTTTACGGAAAGAATACCGCATGGAAGGCAAGATATTCTGAAATGAACGCTGCAACATATTATCAGTTCCTCGCTTCAAAATACTCTGCAAAACTGATTTTTGATAAAAAAGTCCAACCATAAAGGTTTTTTCTTTGGTTTCTTTATTGACTTTAAAACCCGCTTGCTGAAAATTAAAATTACTGTTATAGGCATTGCTCAAAGTCGTATTTTCTACTCGAACATTGCTGATAATATCCCAAACATTAAAATTAGACCGATTGATATTTTGCTGATACGCATAATTGCCCTCAAGCGTAGTGTTTTTTCCTAAAGGCTCTGTATATGTCAACTGAATACGTTGGTTTTGCTGCGTCGTACGTCGGGCATTTGCTTGATTGATAACTCGCTCAACAATTTGTCCATTTACTTGATTTTGGTTCAAAGTATTGGTCGAATCGTTGTTTTTATCTTGATTTAAATTCAAAACAGCATTAAGGCTGATGCTTCGGCGAGGTAAAGTGAAGCGATGGCGAAGCAATAAGCTATTATTGAAACTCAAGCCTTGCGAATAATTTTGAACATTACGATTTGAATAGTTCGCTACGGTGGTACTATCGGTACTTGTACTAATTTTCGACAAGCTATTTGTGTTGGCATCCCCCGAAACGGTATTCAAACCTGTGGTGAATCGGAGCATATTTCGCTCGTTGAATTGGTGTCGCAAAGTAGCATTAAATCTGTGGTTAAGATTATCACGGTCTTGCGTAGTTTTTTGGTCGGTATTGATAATTCTTCCAGGCAAAAAACTCTGTCTTGTCAAATTTCGAACTAAATCAGTGTGGCTAGCATTGAAAAAATAACTGCTTTGTACCGACGATTTTGTGGCGTATTGGTTATTATAATTTAGCCCGGCCCCCTCGGTCGCAATAATGCCTGGGCGTTTTCCTACCACAATTGGCAAATTGACGCTTGCCGAACCTCCTCCACCGCCATTTCCTCGATTGGATTGATTATTTAAACCCGAAAAATTAGAGGCATCTTGCGGCGTAAAACCTTGTTGGTTAAGGTTATTGAACAATGCAATTACCGAAAATTGCTCACTCGGACTAAAACGATTAATGGAAGTTTTAAGGTTATAATAAGGGTCTGATTCCGCCAAAGATGGCATTCCTGCCGCCGAACCAAAACCGAAAGTGCCAATTTTGTGGGTATTTTTGAGCGTTACGTTGATTACCATTTCACGCTCGCCATCGTCTACACCCGAAAACTCGGCTTGCTCTGTCTTTTTTTCAACTACCTGAATCTTATCAATTGATTCAGCAGGAAGATTTTTGAGAGCCAATTGTGGGTCATTTCCAAAAAATTCTTTGCCATCAATATATAGTTTTTTAATGACTTTGTTTTGGGTTTTTATACCGCCATTTTCGTCAATTTCGAGAGCAGGAACTTTCCTCAAGAGGTCTTCCAAATTATCATTTTGTTGAGGTTTCAAAACTCCCGCATCAAATTCGAGCGTATCTTTTTTTACCACAACAGGCTCTTTATTACCTTTTACAACAACTTCACTCAGAATATTTTCGGCATTTGATAAGTATATTTTGCCTAAATCGAGGTTTTCTGCACTATTTACGATGGTTTGATAAGTAGTAGTGTAACCAACAAGTGAGATTTTAAGAATGTATTTTTGAGAAACCAACGACTGAAATTCAAATGAACCATCTTCTTTTGAAAATTGATTGGCAACATTGGTCGAATCTTTTTGGCTTATTAAACTTAGTGTAGCAAAATATACAGGTTGGTTGGTTTCATCAACGACAATACCTTTGATGCTGATTTTCTGTTGTGCAGAAGCCAAGAACGAAAAAAAAATGAAGAATAAAAATAAAATTTTTTTCATGAAATTGGCTTGTTGAGGTCAAATATTCCAATAAAGCAAAGATAAAGCTAAAAGTACAAATATGAGCATCAGACACTACTCAAAAGGCAATGAAAACGTCAATTCTGTACTTTTATTAGACCAACCATGTATAATTTTCGTCAAGAATACCAAAGTTTTTAAGACAAACCATTCAAACCACTTTCAATTTTCTTTCAAATCCAGCGATAATTCCTCCAATTCTTTCAAATCTTTCTTGAATGCTTCACTCTTTTTGTTTTTGAAAGCCCCTAATTTGAAAGTGATAAAATAAATAGCAATACAAATGAAGAGCGGTATAAGTGTATCTAAAATTGCCATGGAAAGTGGTTTATTGGCAAGTTTATGAGGCAGAAACGAGAAAATAGTCAAGCAACCCGAAACAAACATAATTGCCACAAACCATCCTTCGGCTTTTTTATTTTTTTCGTAGCCATCAATCATTTTTTGCAAGAAAAAGCTCAAATTAGCATCAGTTATATCGGTTTTTATCATTCGGTAAACTTTAAAAAGCACCACAATTGCCATTAGATTTCCAACAGAAAGGAATAAAAATGGCATAAACTGCCACAAATAATCAAAATCAAAAGGATTTCCTGCAAAAACAGCTATTAAGAAAAAGAACTCTAAAAACATCAATAACAATAAGAGCATATTATCTCTTTTGATGCTTGAAATTCTCGAATTTGACCGTTCTCTAATCATACTAAAAATTATTTTTTCATTGATTGCTTGCGATGATCGCAATTTTTGGTCGTAAACCTGCCATGCAGATTTTAGTTCTTCTAAGTTCATGATTCGTTTGATTTAATAATTTTTTCCAATTTTATTTTTATTCTATTCAATCTTACGCCTACATTTGAGTGACTAATACCTATGATTTCGGCGATTTCGTTATAATTTTTTTCTTCCAAATAAAGCATAATAATTGCTTTTTCTATTTCAGATAATTTTTCGATAGCCTGATTCAACAAATTCATGTTTTCATTTTCGTCAGTATAAAAATTCATGTCTGGAATTTGAAATTCGGCATCAGAGATTGATTTTCTGTCAGGCTTTTTGCTTTCTTTTCTAAAATTAGAGATGGCAGTATTCAAAGCCACTCGATACATCCATGAAGTATTCATCGATTCGCTTCTAAAACTTGGATAAGCCCTCCAGAGCTGCAAAATAATTTCTTGAAAAAGGTCTTTTTTATCCTCTTCATCGTGGCAATACAAATTGCAAACTTTGTAAATAATGCCCCGATGCACATTTATCATTTCGACAAAATCTTTTTCCATCTGATTTTTATTTCGTTTGAACAATTAGTCGCAAGAAGGTATAAAAACTTACAGAACTGTGAATATTTTTTTTAGACTACGACGGGTTTCCTTAGCCATCTGGGTGAAAAGCACAATCGTACTTTTTCAACTATCAGCTATTTATCTCGCAAATTTTCACTTAATTCGCATCAATTATTTACTTAAATACATTATTTTTCTTGAAAATTCTCCTTATAAATACCGACGACTCAATGGGCGGAGCAGCCATCGCCTGCTTACGTCTACTTGCCGTTTTAGAACACATCGAAGGTATTGAAGTAAATATATTAGTCCAAGAAAAAAAGCGTAATAATCTGAATATCAATGCAATAGCGAATAGTTGGATACAGAAAAAACTGGCTTTTACAAGATTTGCTTTGGAGCGTTTGTACTTTCGTTTTTTTGAGAAAAACGAACAAATTCGCTTTGCATTTTCGCCAGCCAACATCGGTATTGACATTTCGGAACATCGTTTGGTTCAAGAAGCCGATATCATTCATTTGCATTGGATAAACTTCGGTTTTCTTTCAATCAATACACTCGAAAAACTTTTCAAACTCAATAAACCTATCGTCTGGACCTTGCACGATATGTGGGCTTTTACAGGTGGATGCCACCACAGCGGCGATTGCGAAAACTACCAAATCTCATGCGGAAATTGTAATCAATATCTGAGAAACCCTGCTGAAAATGATTTATCAAATAAAGTATGGCAACGGAAAAATACAATTTTCAAGCCTGAGTTCATTTCTAAAACAACCATTGTCGGATGCAGTCAATGGCTTACGAATCGAGCAAAGAAAAGTAGTTTATTAAAAGATTTTTCGGTAAAATCCATTCCAAATCCTTTGGACACAAATCTTTTTAGTCCACAAAACAAAGCAGAAGCAAGGCAAAAATTAGGTTTGCCGATTAACAAAAAATTGATACTTTTTGTAGCAGCAAAAGTTTCGGTAATTTGGAAAGGGTTTAGCTATTTTCAGGAATCTTTAGAAATTTTAAAGTCAAAAGTATCTACGGGCTGCGAAACGCATAATCAAGATATTGAATTAGTAATTCTGGGTGAAAGTGATGAAGCAACAATTCAAAAACTTCCCTTTAAAGCCCATGCTTTAGGCAAAATTTTTGACTTGCAGCAAATCGTTTCCGTTTACGCAGCTGCCGATGTTTTTGTCATTCCTTCTATTCAAGAAAATTTACCAAATACTATTATGGAAGCAATGGCTTGTGGCACGCCAGTGGTTGGTTTTGAAGTAGGCGGAATCCCAGAAATGATTGAGCATAGAGAAAACGGATTCTTGGTAAAATACAAATCAACCCAAAATTTTGCTGAAGGAATTAATTGGGTGCTTTTTGAAGCAAATCATGCAGAATTATCTAAAAATGCTCGCCAAAAAGTATTGGATAATTATTCGGAGAAAGTGGTGGTTGAGCAGTATTTGGAAGTTTATCGTTCGCTTATTTAATTACAAACTCTGCAATTTCTTCGTAGGCATCAACAACCATTTTTTGAAGATTAATATTCAGTTTTTGTGCATTTTTCTTTTTATCTGCCAAGTTTTCTTTAGTTAAACTCTCCAAATAGTGCCTGATTTGATTACTTAAATCTTGTTGCTCATTAATAAGCCAAGCCGCTTCTTGCAGCATATCCCAATTATCGCTTTCCTCACTACCGCAAAACAAAATTGCCCCACCAGCCGCTACCGCACTCACAGCTTTCGAGGGAATCATGAGATGCGTATATTTTGAAAGTAAACTCACCAAATGCACATCAATAAAATTGAGTTGGCTTCGTGGCACATTTGTCAAAATCGTAATTCCTGCTCTATTTTTAGCAATTTCAAGCACTTTTTCTGCTTTTTTGCCATAAAGTGCCAAAATCAAATGATGCTTTGCAGGATTAAAGGCTTTGATAAATTCAATCAAAAAATTTTCATTATGAGCATCGTTAAGATTCCCACAATAGCCAAAATAGGTTTTTTCTTCAATCAGGTGGCTATCCATTTTTCGCCACTCAGGAAGTTGACTTTCATAAGTTTGATGAAAAATAACCCCACAAGGAAGAATGGTGATATTCATACCGTTTGCCAACTGTGGAGTATGAACTGTGATTTTTTTACGTATAAACTTCGCCTGTTTTTTTCCAAGAGCAATAAGTTTTTGAGGAGGATTTTGATAAGTTTTATTTAGAATCCAACGATATAAAAAGTTTTTTTCTGAAATCATTCCAATTGCTACAAATGCCTCTGGAAATAAATCCATTGACCACAAAGCCCATTTTTTTTCTCTCAAAAACAATGAAGCCCAAAACGGTAAAAGTGGCGGACTCGTCATGCAAATTATGGGTGAATCAATATCGACTTTTTCAGCTTTCTGAATCAAAAAATAACCGTCAAAAAAACCTGCAACGAGTCGAAGAAACTTGTTTTTTCCTTCATAAATAGATGATAATGAATGAATTATACCAACTGGCTCACGTATTTGTCCGCCACCATCATCACTACCTTTCATATTTACAACATGAACTTCAATATGATGTTTTTCAATCAAATATTTAGCTAAATCCCAAGCAGATTCTCCCGTAATTCCAGGGTTCGGTGGATAATGACGGTTGATGATTATGAGCGTTTTTTTTTCAGACATTACTACGCCAAATATTGTTTGAAATGCAGAAATTGTCAAATCGCTTTTTTTAAAAAGCGTCAATCCTGATATATCTTAAAAAAAATTAATCCTGTAAACTTTTATATTTGTATCCTCGTGCCAAATCATACCTAAACACAAGCCCAAAATTATAACTAATTCCTTTTAAAAGTTGCTGTGCCTCTGCAATTTTATTGGCATTAATTGAATAAGTTAAATCTGACCGCACAATTCCATTAGCTCCAAAATTTCCTCGTCCAAAAATCGCCACGGAAAGTGTATTTGAAATTCGCCCTTGTAATTCCACCGAAATTTCGAATTGAGCAAGTCCTTTTTTCTGCAAAAATGTTTCAGATTTTAGTTTTATACTATCTCTTTGAGTATTATTTCCTGAAACTCCACTAAAATTTCGCACCGATATTTGTCCATTTTTTGCATTGGTAGCAAGCAATACTCCCGCCCCTACATAAATAGCAGCAGTTTTAGTAATTGCATCAAGTGTAACAAGCTTGTATTTGAATCGAAGTGGTATAGTTTGTAAATTAGTTCCTAAGCGATAAGTAAAAGGAATTCCTCGACCAGAACTAATAGTCTGTATAAAATAACTTGGATTTTTGTAATAACCTGTCTCAAAAGCCCACTGATTATTCATATTATAGCCCAATTCTACGCCCCAAAATAGTTCATTATTTTTTTGCCCTGCTAACAAATTATTCAAACTATTATTTTGGCTGAAATAATTTTGTTTAAATCCTCCTTCCAGTCCAACATACAAACTTATTACCTTACGATTGAGGTTCGGATAAGCATTATTTCGCACATCTTTTCGTTGGCTCGGCAGTTTATAATATTCATCGGTTTCTTGACTGAATAAATCAAAGCTAATAGTTAAAAAAAAACTTGCTAAAAATATAAATGATTTCATTAACGAAAATTATTTTCAAATCTATTCAAAAGACGAAGCCAATGAAAGAAAAGTTGCCATTAAAAAAATGAGATTTTCATTAGCAAAGAAAAAATATAATTATTCTTTGATTTTTTAATAAATAACGAAAGAATCATGGTAAAATTTCGTGATTATAGAGAAAAGAAAATTTATCTTTGTAGAAGAAATCCAAAATCCTTACAAATGTTTGAGCGTGTAAGAAATGAGTAAATTTACTCATTTGCTCATTCATCACTCACTCACTATTCATTATTGAATGAAAACATTAGATACTTACGATTTTTCGGGCAAAAAAGCCCTCATTCGAGTAGATTTTAACGTACCATTGAACGATAAGTACGAAATCACGGATGATACACGCATCACGGCAACAATTCCGACCATTAAAAAGATATTGAAAGATGGTGGTTCGTGCATTTTGATGTCACATTTGGGAAGACCAAAAGACGGCCCAACCGAAAAATACTCGTTAAAACACTTAGTAAATCCACTTTCTGTAATCTTGGGTTTACCCGTCAAATTTGCCGATGATTGCATTGGTGATTCTGCCGTAGAGCAAGCCGCAAGCTTGAAATCGGGAGAGGTTTTGTTGCTCGAAAACCTTCGTTTTTATAAAGAAGAAGAAAAAGGTGATGCAGCATTTGCCGAAAAATTATCGAAATTAGGTACTGTTTGGGTAAATGATGCTTTCGGAACAGCTCATAGAGCTCATGCATCTACGGCTGTTATTGGTCAATTTTTTGAGGACAGAGTTTGTGGTTATGTGATGCAGGCGGAAGTTGAAAATGCACAAAAAATTCTGAATCATGCCGAGCGTCCATTTACAGCAATTATGGGTGGAGCAAAAATTTCGGATAAAATATTGTTAATAGAGAAGTTGCTTGATAAAGTTGATAACCTTATCATAGGTGGCGGAATGACTTATACATTTACTAAAGCACAAGGTGGAGCAATAGGAAAATCACTTTTGGAAGCTGATAAAATACCGCTTGCATTAGAATTAATAGCAAAAGCTAAAGAAAAAGGCGTAAACTTGATAATGCCAGTTGATAATCTTTGTGCTGACGCTTTCTCGAATGATGCAAATAGAAAAATAGTGCCCACTGGCGAAATTCCAGAAGACTTTCAAGGACTTGACATTGGTCCAGAAACCATTAAACTTTTCACCGAAATTCTGGAAAAATCAAAAACTATCCTTTGGAATGGCCCGATGGGGGTTTTTGAATTTCCAAACTTTGCCAACGGTACAAATGCAATCGCAGAAGCAGTAGTAAAGGCTACTGAAGAAAACGAAGCATTCTCGTTAATTGGTGGTGGAGATTCGGCATCGGCGATAAACAATGCTGGTTTTGGCGACCGTGTTTCTTATGTTTCTACAGGCGGCGGTGCATTACTAGAATATATGGAAGGGAAAATTTTGCCAGGCGTTGCAGCTTTGGTATAGAAATAATAAACTCAACAAAAAATCCTCGTTGAAAAACGAGGATTTTTTTATATAATTATCTTACAAAGGTTAACACTTTTACCAGATTTTAATGTTGGTAAAATACAGCCCGATAGCTACTGCTAAGGCTAATACGCTGATTAACAATAATTCAGCATACTTCATTTGGGATTGTGCTTTGACAAATTTGTTCATGGCAAAATAATTTAGTTTATATGGCGTATTATTTAAGCAATAACTAAGTGTAAAACCTGTAGATGACACTTATGCTACCAAACTTTAAACCTAATCTTAACTTCTTCTATAAACGAATTTAATTAACAAAAGGTTATAGAATGACGTAATATTTATTTAATGGTACATTAAATAAAAAAAAACCTCCGCATTTTATTCATTCAATTCTATTTCAAATCGTATATTTGCAAGGTTTTTTCTTCTATTTATTTATTGTTTATTTCGGTTAAATATATTAGAAAAGGAAAAAGAGAATCAAATCCCATAAAAAATCAAGTAAATCAGTTTAATCCGAGTCAAGAATGTCAAAAGTTATTATTATAGGTGCCGGTGGAGTCGGCAGTGTTGTTGCCCACAAATGTGCGATGAACTCTCCCATTTTTACAGAAATAATGTTGGCGAGTCGTACAAAATCGAAGTGCGATAAAATTGCGGCCGACATTGAAGAAATGCACGGTGTAAAGATTCAAACGGCAAAAGTTGATGCTGATAAAGTGCCCGAATTGGTCGAACTTATCAAAAGTTTCAAACCTAAAATGGTTATTAATGTAGCTCTTCCCTACCAAGACTTAACTATTATGGATGCTTGTTTGGAAACTGGCGTGCATTACCTCGACACTGCAAATTACGAACCAAAAGATGTGGCTAAGTTTGAATATAGTTGGCAATGGGCTTATCAAGATCGTTTCAAAGAAGCTGGATTGATGGCTTTGTTGGGCTGTGGGTTTGACCCCGGTGTAACACAAGTATATTGTAGTTACGCCAATAAGCACCATTTCGACGAAATGCACTACCTTGATATTATAGATTGTAATGCGGGCGACCATGGAAAGGCTTTTGCAACAAATTTTAATCCCGAAATTAATATTAGAGAGATTACTCAAAATGGGCGTTATTGGGAAAATGGCGAATGGATAGAAATTAAGCCAATGGCTATTCACAAAGCCATTGATTATCCAGGAATTGGATTAAAAGAATCTTACGTATTGTATCATGAAGAGTTAGAATCATTGGTTAAAAACTTCCCAACTCTTAAGCGTGCAAGATTCTGGATGACTTTCGGACAAGCCTATTTAACACACCTCGAAGTGCTTCAAAATGTAGGAATGACAAGAATCGACCCTATCAAATTCAACGGAATGGATATTATTCCTTTAGAGTTTTTGAAGGCTGTTTTACCAGCTCCTGACTCTTTAGGCGAAAATTATACTGGACAAACTTCTATCGGTTGCCAAATAAAGGGCATTGAAGCAGGAGAAGACAAAACTTATTATGTGTGGAATAATTGCGACCACGCCGAGTGTTATAAAGAAGTTAAAGCTCAGGCAGTATCATACACAACGGGAGTTCCTGCGATGATTGGTGCAATGTTGATGCTCACAAATCCTGACTGGCAAAAAGCTGGTGTGTGGAACTGTGAAGAACTAAACCCAGACCCATTCATGCAATTGCTCAATACGCAAGGTTTACCTTGGCATGAGCAAATAAATGGCATATTGCCTCACGAATATTGAGAGTTCAAAGTCGATGAACAATAGAATAAAAATTCTTTATTTGAAAAGTCCTATCAAGTTTTGATAGGACTTTTCTTTTTCAATCTACAATTAGTTTTAAAATATTATCAACCTCTTTTGCTCGCTCAATATCAGCTACTTTTTCAAAGGCAACCACCAAATTTCTTAAAACCCTACAAACAATATCAAGATTGGTACAAGGCTGATAAAATGTATCTTGAGGCTGAAGGTGCATCTGTTTTATATAATTTCCGATATCAATTTTAGAAAAAATCAAGCCTCTATTAAAAATATTGATGTAAAACTGCAATTGGGGGGTTTTGTAAGTAAGCACAAATAAACTTGGAAGATTGACACCGCTAACGGGCATACCAAGACGCTTGGCAACTAATAAATAAACCACACATAGAGAAATCGGATTTCCTTTTTTTAAATCGAAAACCTGATTGAGCATTGAATTGGCTGCCGAATGAAAATTTTTTGTATTTGGTAAAAACTTATATTTATCAAAAAAAATCTGATTCAATACTCGTATTTGGTCATGGGGATGCATATCTTCACGAAACTCCAACCACGCATCGAAGTACATATCATTGATGTAATCCTTGAGTTTTTCAATATTTAAGTCAGGATATTGAAAAGTAGCAATTATCCACATCCCTTCGAGCAAGTCTTGATGTCCATTTTGTTTCCAAGCCAAAAGCCGTTCAATCACTAAATTATATTGTAAATCGTGAATCAGGTCTTCGATTTTTTTCTGCAAATCTGGATTCAAACTATTTTCTTGCCAATGGTCTTCCAACAACGGAATAACCGTCCCGCCAAGGGTTCGCAAATGTTTTTCTACATGCTGAACCACTTCACTATCATCATCATCAAGAAGCGTTACTAAGGCTTTTATTTCTGATTCGTTCATGTTTTCTAAATCTATCTTTTATCAATAAATAGTTTTTTAGTCGAAAAACTAACTTAATACCTTTAAACTTTAAGCATAACTTGTTGATAATCAAAGGTTTGTGTTTTTCACAAAAAAAATTAGATACTTAACTCCTAATTCTTAATTCAAGGCTTATGCAATTCCGCCCCTAAATTCATACTTTTGTAAAAAAAACCAACATTTTTTTATGAAAATTTTAGTTACAGGTGGTGCAGGGTTCATCGGCTCACACACAGTAGTCGAATTAGTAAACGCTGGACACGAACCAATTATCATTGATAATTTCAATAATTCAGAAAAATCAGTATTAAAAGGACTCCGAAAAATACTAAAAAAGCCGATAAAATGCTACGACAAAGATTGCAATGATGCCAAAGTTTTAGAACAAATTTGCAAAAAAGAAAACATCGAAGGTATTATTCACTTTGCAGCCTATAAAGCCGTTGGAGAATCGGTCGAAAAACCTTTGAAATATTACGAAAATAACATCAATTCAACACTAACTGTTTTGAAAGTGATGTTGAAGTTAGATATCAAAAACTTAGTATTTTCGTCTTCATGCACAGTTTATGGTCAGCCCGACGAAATTCCTGTAACTGAGGATACACCTCGCAAACCTGCCAGCTCACCTTATGGAAATACCAAAACAATATGTGAAGATATTTTACGCGATACCATAACAGCAGGAAATCCAATTAAAATTATCTCATTACGCTATTTCAATCCAATTGGAGCTCATCCATCAGCATATATTGGCGAATTGCCAAGTGGTGTACCAAGCAACTTAGTGCCGTTTATTACCCAAACTGCCGCAGGAATCAGACCAAAACTCATGGTTTTTGGAAGTGATTATAATACATCCGATGGCACAAATGTACGAGATTTTATTCATGTAGTTGATTTGGCAAAAGCCCACGTTTCGGCAATACAACTGCTTGATAGTCAGCCCAATAACTATTATGACGTATTCAATATTGGCACCGGAACTGGCAATACTGTACTTGAAATTATCAAGACATTTGAGAAAGTAAACAAACTCAAACTTAATTATGTGTTAGCTCCAAGACGTGCAGGAGATGTAGAAAAAATCTATGGTAGTGTTGAAAAAGCTGAAAGACTCATGGGTTGGAAAGTTGAAAAAACTTTGGCAGAAAGCCTTAAAGATGCTTGGCGTTGGGAAAAGAAAATCAACAAATTATCTTTTTAGGAATATATTAAAATGAAAAAAATTAAAATTTATCATTCACCTGATGAGCAAGAAAAAGACCAAGTTGCATATTTGGCGTCTTTGACACATATGCAAAGCATGACTCTTTTTTTTCAGTTAATGAGTAGAGCAAGTTTTTTCACGAAAAATGAAGGGTCAAAAACTAATTTAAAAAGAAAAATAACGATACACCATGATAATAGATTTTGGAGATGACAATTTTAAATCTTTTTTCAAAACCCTAAGTAATAATCATGTTCGTTATATGCTTATTGGTGGCTGGGCAGTAAATTATCATGGCTATGTGAGAGCAACGCAAGACATGGATATTTGGCTTGCTCCTGACAATGAAAACAAATTGAAATTTTGTCAATTTTTGATTGATATTGGCTACACAACTGAAGAAATACAAGATATTAAAGACCAAAATTTTGAAACTTATTTTGTTGGAACTGTTTGGCTTAGTGAAGGATTATCTGTTGATTGTTTGACAATTGTTCATAAAGACATTTCGTTTGAAGAGGCATACCTCGAAAAAGAAACTTTTGAAATATCAAATGGAAATATGGCAAACATAGTAAGTTATGAGTTTTTGAAAGACATGAAAACTCGGTCAAATCGCTACAAAGATTTAGAGGATATTGCAAAGTTAGAAGAAATAAAAAGTATTAGAAATAATTCAAAAAATGAATTATCGTGAACAAATTCCACCTAAAATCTGAAAGATTAGATTTAAAACCAATCAATATTTCTGATTTGGAGGATATTCACAAATTACATTCCTTGCCAGAAACAGATGAATTTAATGCTCTTGGAATTCCTGAAAACATTGAACAAACTCGAACAATCATTGAAAATTGGATTTCGGAAAATCAGAAAGACAAAAATCAATCTTTTACGTTTACCATTGAATTTCAAAAACAATTTGTTGGTCTAATTGCATTGAATTTAGGAAAAGAAAAATATAAAAACGCAAATGTTTGGTATAAACTCCACCTTGATTTTTGGAACAAAGGTTTTGCAACAGAAGCCTTGAAAACAATAATAAATTTTGGCTTTGATGACTTAAAGCTCCATCGAATCGAAGCAGGTTGTGCCGTTGAAAATATTGGTTCAATTCGTGTTTTAGAAAAAGTTGGTATGAATTTGGAAGGAAGAAAAAGGCAGAACTTACCTCTTAAAAATGGCTGGTCAGACAATTTTGAATATGCAATTGTATCATCGAATTTATAAAAACATTATATAGAAAATTAAGAAATGAATTCAAATAAAACCATACTTATCACAGGCGGTGCAGGCTTTATTGGCTCGCATGTTGTTCGACTTTTTGTAACGAAATACCCGCAATATCAGATAGTTAACCTTGATAAACTCACTTATGCAGGCAATCTCGAAAACCTTACAGATATTGAGTCATTGCCAAATTATATATTTGAGCATGGTGATATAACCGATGCTGATTACATTGATAATTTGTTTAAAAAACACAACTTTGATGGCGTTATACACTTAGCCGCAGAATCTCACGTTGACAGGTCTATTACCGACCCAATGGCTTTTGTAATGACCAATGTGATAGGCACGGCAAACTTACTTAATGCTGCCAAAACCGCTTGGAAAGACGACATGGCAAATCACCTTTTCTACCACGTTTCGACCGATGAAGTTTATGGAGAATTGCATAATCCTGAGGAATTTTTCTTAGAAACCACGAGCTACGATCCCCGCTCGCCTTATTCAGCATCGAAGGCTTCTTCTGACCATTTTGTGAGAGCTTATCATAATACTTATAAATTACCTATTGTTATTTCAAATTGCTCAAATAATTATGGACCCAATCATTTTCCCGAAAAATTGATTCCATTGATGATAAATAATATTATGCACAATTTCTCGCTACCAGTTTATGGTAAAGGAGAAAATGTGCGTGATTGGCTTTTTGTGAAAGACCACGCTCGTGCCATTGACGAAATTTATCATCGTGGAACAAACGGCGAAACTTATAATATTGGTGGCTTTAATGAGTGGAAAAATATTGACTTAGTACATCTTTTATGCAAAATCATGGATGAAAAATTAGGTCGTCCAGAAGGAACTTCTGTGAAATTGATTCATTATGTAACCGACCGTGCTGGTCATGATTTACGATACGCCATTGATGCCTCAAAGTTGATGAATGAATTGGGCTGGAAACCATCTCTTCAATTTGAAGAAGGACTTACCCAAACCGTTGAATGGTATTTGACAAACAAAGAATGGCTACAAAATGTAACAAGTGGCGATTATTTGAAATATTATGAGAAAATGTATAAAATAGGTTGATAACTTGCAAGAAATGAAGCCAAACGAAGTTTACCAAAATCTCGAAACCGTTGTTAATCAATACATTAGAAGCCTTGATGAATATTCTGACGCAGCGTTTTTCTTCAAAAAAGATAGCGAAACTTGGTCTTTAGGGCAGATGTACGAACATTTGACGGTCTCATCAAATTTTTTCTTTTTGGCAAATTGTGTTCGTTGTATAGAAAAACGCAAAGGACAAGAAGGTGGAGAAAAAAGCCATTTTGGTGAGCAACAATTCAAATATGGTGGTTTTCCGCCAGTAAAATTGAAAATTCCAGAGGTAATTCGTGGGCCCGAGCCAGTTGCAAAACCTAAAGAAGTCTATCATCAAATTTTAGAAAAAATATTGATTGATACTAAAAACCTTATTGAAGCGGTGAGCAACGATGATGGTTTATATAAAGCAATTCAACCTGCAATGGGCTGGCTTAATGCACAAGAATGGTTTTATTTGCACGAAATGCACTATCGCCATCATTTACGCCAAAAAACTGAGCTGGAAAATGCTAAATGATAAAATTGAATATTGAATTTGTTTACTGATAATTAATAAATGACCATCGCCATCATACCCGCACGAGGCGGAAGCAAGCGTATTCCACGAAAAAATATCAAGAATTTTTTGGGGAAACCAATTATTGCTTATTCAATTGAGGCTGCTATCGAAAGTAAACTTTTTGACGAAGTAATGGTCTCAACCGACGATGTCGAAATTGCCGAAATTGCACGCTCCTGTGGGGCGAAAGTTCCGTTTGCCCGAAGTGAGAAAAATGCCAACGATTTTGCCACTACTGTTGATGTTTTAGTTGAAGTTTTAGAAAGCTACAAAGCACGCAATCAGACCTTTGAAACTGCTTGTTGTATTTACCCAACGGCCCCTTTTGTTTCAGCCGAAATATTGCAAAAAAGTCACCAAATGCTCCTTAATGAAGGTTTTGACTCTGTTTACCCTATTCAGCGATTTTCTTTTCCACCACAGCGTGGCGTTGTTTTTGAAGGCAAAAAAATTAGTTGGCACAATCCCGAAAATGCACAAGTTCGCTCGCAAGACCTTACGCCAATTTACCACGATGCTGGGCAGTTTTATTTCTTCAAAACCGAAAAACTATTACAAAATCGAAGTATTTTGACCGAAAATACAAGCGGAATTGTTATATCAGAAATGGATGCCCACGATATTGATAGTGAAGAAGATTGGGCGGTGGCGGAGTTTAAGTATAGCATAAAATCAAAATTATGAATCAATATAAATGTTTAGAAAAACAACGCTTCGATTTGAATGAATTTTCTTTGATTCCGATTCGGAGTGAAGATATTTTAAAAATTAGAGTTTGGCGTAATGACCAAATGAAAATTTTGCGTCAAAACGAATATATTACTGAGGAAAAGCAAATTGCATACTACGAAAATCAAATTGTTCCAAATTTCAATTCCGAACATCCAAAACAACTTTTATTCAGCTACTTCAAAAATAACGAATTGATTGGGTATGGCGGTTTGGTTCATTTTAGTTGGCTTGATAAAAGGGCAGAAATATCTTTTTTACTTAATACAAAGTTTATCAATGATTCTAAAATACATGATTTATACTTTGAAAATTACTTACATTTGATACAAAAGGTCGCTTTTGAGGACTTAAAACTTAATCGCTTACATACAGAAGTATATGATACACGACAACATCATGTTGATATTCTTGAAAATTGTGGATTTATTTTAGAAGGACGATTAAGAAATCATATATTTATTGATGAACGTATGGTTGATTCTTTATTACATGGGAAATTAAAAAGTGAGTATAAATTTTGAATAAATATGGATATTGTATTAACACCTCTTTTAAAAGCAGACATCGAATTAGTTCGTATTTGGAGAAATTCGCCAGAAGTTGCTCAATATATGTACACCGAAAATGAAATAACAGCCGAACAACAAGAAACATGGTTTAATAGAATAAAAGATGATGAAAGTTGTAGATATTGGATAATTGAATACGATGATAAAAAAATTGGGTTAGCATCAATAACTGGCATAAGTAAAACTTTGGGTAGTTGTTATTGGGCTTTTTATCTCGGAACTGATGTTCCAAGAGGCGGGGGCATAGGTTCTAAAATAGAATTTAATATTCTTGAATATGCTTTTAACGAATTAAAATTGAATAAACTTCGCTGCGAAGTAATGATTTTTAATGACAAAGTTATTTCAATGCACGAAAAATTTGGATTTAGAAGAGAAGCATATTATCGCCAACATGTAAAGAAAAACGAAAAATGGGTAGATACTGTTGGGCTTGCCATTTTAAGTGAAGAATGGAATAAACAAAAAGAATTTATGCAAAAAATAATTTATCGCACATAAACTAAACTTTTAATAAAATGAAAAATTTGCTGTCACTTTCACTAATTCTCTCCTTTTCTGTTCAATTTTTTGGATATTCACAAGACCCGTCTCCTGATAGATGGTATGATAATGGAGACAATACAAATGTTAATATTCCCCCAAATGGAAGGATTAATTTGCTTAGAGATGCTGAAAATAGTTCTGCATTAGAAGAATTTAAACGATTTAAAGTTTCAGATGCCCCGTATGATTTTTTAAGTATAAGAAATGCTACCGTAACTAACAATAACTTTATTCCTTGGATTTTCGCCCATAATCAAACCGATGCTCGAGTATCTTTATTTATTTCTGGAGTTACAAATTATGATTATGATACTGGTAGTGAGCCTGTTATCGTATTTGATGCAAGAAAATATACTGACCCCAATACTTCATTAGCTGGTGGAGCAGCAATTAGTAATAGGTCATTATTTCAATGGAGAAATTATATCACAAATTACATGACTCTCTCCGCCAATGGCTCACTCGGTATTGGAGTTACCACTCCACAAGCACAACTGCATACAACAGGCACAGTACGTTTTGGTGGACTTTCTGATGTTGCAGGAAACTCTTTAATAATGTCCGACGGAGGAGGAAATATCTCTCGTTATAATCTACCAGCCAGTTCGCTTGTGGCATTTGCAACTACTTCTCCTACTATCAATTCTTTACCAAGATTCAATTCGTCTAATGTTTTGGTTAATAGTCAAATCTTTGATAATGGTGTAAATATCGGTATCGGGGGCAGTCCCGCCGTAAACGCCAAAGTAACGGTTTATGGCGTGGTAAATACACTATCAGATATACGTGAAAAGACCAATATTACACCCATCGAGAATGCTTTGGAGAAACTCAACCAAATCAACGGCTATAATTACAATTGGAAAAATTCGGACGAAAAACAAATCGGATTGATTGCACAAGAAGTAGAAAAAGTATTGCCCGAAGCAGTTTCGGAGAATACAGCTGGAATAAAGTTTCTGAACTATGATGGCATAATTCCTGTTTTGACAGAAGCAATAAAACAGCAACAAAAACTCATTGAAGCACAAAGCAAGCAAATTGAGGCATTGAGTAAAGATATTGAGCAATTGAAGAAAAAGAAATAAAATTGAATGTTTAAAATAGCAAATACAATCATAAGCCCCGACCATAAGCCATTTGTTATTGCAGAAATGTCGGGCAACCATAATCAATCACTCGACAGAGCATTTGCCATTGTAGATGCCGCCGCCGAGGCTGGTGTTCATGCCCTAAAATTACAGACTTATACCGCAGATACGATTACTTTTAATGGCTCATCAGAAGAGTTTATCATCAAAGACCAAAATTCTCTTTGGAAAAACCAAAATCTACATAATCTTTACCAATTGGCATATACGCCGTGGGAATGGCACAAACCCATTTTCGACCGTGCAAAAGCTCACGGAATGTTAGCTTTTAGTAGTCCGTTTGATACAACGGCGGTTGATTTTCTTGAAAGTTTGGAAGTACCATGTTATAAAATTGCTTCTTTTGAAAATACTGACCATATTTTGCTCAAAAAAGTTGCCCAAACAGGTAAACCCATAATTATGAGTACGGGTGTTGCAAGCATTGCCGACATACAAGAATCAGTTGAAGTTTTGCGAAAACATGGCTGTAAAGATTTGGTTTTATTGAAATGCACAAGCACTTACCCAGCCACGCCCGAAAGTACTAATTTGCTCACAATTTCGCACATGAGAGAACTTTACGATTGTCAAATCGGACTTTCTGACCATACAATGGGCATCGGAGCAGCAATAGCAGCCGTGGCTTTAGGTGCAAGAGTATTAGAAAAACACTTCACTCTTCGCCGTGCCGATGGCGGGGTAGATTCTTCTTTTTCGTTAGAACCCGAAGAACTCAAAAACCTTGTGGTTGAGTCGGAAAGGGCTTTTTTGGCGATGGGAAAAGTCAATTATATCCTTTCTGAAAAAGAGCAGAAAAGTTTGCAATACAAACGCTCGCTCTATGTAGTTGAACCGATGCAGGCAGGTGATGTTTTTAGCGAGAAAAATGTTCGGTCTATTCGTCCATCAAATGGCTTGCATACTCGTTATTATGAAGAAATTCTGGGCAAAAAAGCTACCAAAGATATTGATGCAGGAACGGCTTTGAGTTTTTCAATGATTTGTGATTGAGTAATTTTTTTATTCATACTTTCAGTTCCACTGCAACACTATTCACAAATCACTCATTGGATTTTATATATCCAAATTCGCCAATTAGCGTCTTCTACTTTTGAAAGCAATTTCATTTGTGGTGCAAGATGCTTTACTTCAACTGCGGATAGTAAATAATTACAGTTCATTTGTTTTAGTTTCACGAAGTCAAAAGCTAAACTATCGGTACAGCATTTTTGATTTTTCGTAATGCCATCTCCTGCCGTAATGGCTTCATTATCAAACAAATAACATCTACTTCCCCATTTTTCAAAGTAAGTTTTGATAAATTCATTTTGATTCAATTCGGACTGAATAACTGCTTGTATTTTGTGCTTATAAGCCAATGAATAAAGCACTACATAACCATCAATCGTTTGAATTTGATTGTATTGTGCCATCGCAGGATGTAGTCCAATCATACCAACCCTAACTTGAGTAGTTTTATCTTGCTGCAAAACATTTTTTACTTTTAAAAACAAATCTTCTGCATAAAATTCTCGGTAAGAAATATAGTCTTTTTTGAACAAAATTTTCTTTGTCAAATCATTGACAGCTTGGTTAGAAAACAAAACAATAGCAACTTGAATAGCCGCCAAAATAAGACCAATTTTTGAAGGTAATTCCTTGATTATCAGCACAAAAACGAGTGTCCAAAGCGTTGGATAAAGTGAATAAAAACGATCTAATTGGATAGCTTTTAAGATTGGCAATTTATCTTTGAATGACTGAAATCCTGTATAATTCCAGAAACCATCAATAATGGCAATTCCTGCCAAAAGCAAAAGGCAAAACAAAATGAGTTTTTTAGGTTTTGACTTTATTAAAGCATAAATAAGATAAAGAGAAACCGTTGGTAGAATCAAATAAGTATGAAAAACAGGAAAATGGTTTTGTCCGCCAATGAATGAATTCTTTGTGGCTTTAAAACATTCCTTAAAAGTATTTTCTTGCACAAATTCTACTCGGTGTGGAATAAAATCGAAAGGTGTTACACCCAGTTTTAAAATATCTAAAAACAATCTATATTCTACAAAAACATAAAGAATTGAAAGTATAACTATACACAAAAACCCTGCTTTATAAGCTATTTTTTTTTCTTTTTTCAGGAAATTATAAAGTAAATAACCCACCATTAAAGCCAGCATAAAAATTCCTGAAATAATGAGAGAAGAATAAAGTGGAAACAATAAAAATAATAGCCAATGCCACCAGTTCTTGAGATTATCTTTCTTTAAAA
>NZ_JAYWCU010000132.1:0-12239 GCF_043780375.1 Emticicia sp.
AAAGACATTATTTACTGCTCGGTTTTTCGCAAAAATGATGAGCGAAAAATTTATAATGCTATCTATCTCGATGGGAAAACGGGCACTTCTTATGCCAAACGTTTCTTTGTAACGGGCATTACTCGTGACAAAGAGTACGATGTTTCGATGGGAAACCCGAAGTCGAAAGTATTGTATTTTACTGCCAATGACAATGGCGAAGCCGAAAGTGTTTCGGTTAATCTCACTGCCAATTCGACCGCTAAAAAGAAACAATTCGACTGGGATTTTTCGACACTTACAATAAAAAATAGAAGTTCGATGGGTAATGTTTTGACCAAGTTTCCAATCAGAAAAGTTGTGTTGAAATCTGTAGGAAAATCAACACTTGGAGGCGTTGATATTTGGTTTGATGCTGTAATTGGCAAACTTAATCGTGATGAACATGGTCAATATTTGGGCAATTTTGGTTCAGATGATAAGATTTTGGTCATTTATAAAGATGGACAATATGAGTTTACAAATTTCGAACTGACCAATCGTTACGAGCAAAAGGATATACTCAAAGTAGTGAAATTTGAACTTGAAAGACCTATTTCTTGCCTGCATTATGAAGGTGAAAACAAGATTTATTATATCAAGCGTTTCAAGATTGAAACGACTACGATGGATAAGAAATTTTTGTTCATTGCTGATACCAAAAATTCACGGTTACTTGCTGCAAGTTTAGATAAATATCCGAGAATGGAAATCAAAACCAAAGCGGACAAAAAGGCTGCCATCGAAAAACAAACAATCAATGTAGATGAGTTTGTAGAAGTACGTGGCTGGAAAGCAATCGGACAAAAAATAAATACTTATGAGATAGTTGAAGTAAAAATGCTCGAACCAAAGGCTGAAGAAATTATAGTGACGACCATTCCACTGGTTATTGATGACAGCCCAATAAATGAAACTGAAAGCACTGATAATCAAGAAGATAGCGATAAACAGTTAGCGTTGTTTTGAAAATTTCAATGTTCGGGATATTTTTTTGCATCAGTGATAATGTTTTAATTTGCCGAATATCGAAAATCAACCATCTAAACAAATCAAAACTCCCAAACAGTTGGGTTTTGATGACGGCGAAGATGTTTTCGGACTTCCATCCAAAAAGCTAAAACTAAATAAATAATAATTGGAGAGCCAAAAGTGAAGAAAGAGGCATAAATAAAGTATAATCGAACGCTTCCTGCCGAAAAACTCATTTTTTCGCCAAGTCGTGAACAAACGCCAAAAAGTTGGTTCTCTACTAAATATCTTAATCGTCCTGTTTTTAGCATTTTCTGTGTAATTGAGTACGAATGTAGTTAAATTTTTTTTTCTATCAAGTATTTGATAATAGAATAATAAAAAAACTTATGGTTTTGTACAAATAAATATAGGTTTAGTACAAATATTTTCTTTCAAAAACTTGTTTTGTTTTGAAAAAGACGTACATTGCAATTCATTTATTTACTTCTTTAATTTATTTTATTGTAATGCAAACAGGCGTAGTAAAATTTTTCAACGAAACTAAAGGTTTTGGTTTTGTCGTTGATGATGCTTCAGGGCAAGAAATCTTCCTTCACGTAACAGGTCTTAACGGTGTAAAAGTGCGTGAAAACGATCACATTGAATACAATGTAGTTGAAGGTCGCAAAGGTTTGAATGCAGTCGACGTGAAAAAAATATAGTTTTTTTCTATTTAAGATTGAGTTCAGTGCCACAGCCCTCGTTCAAGTGAAAACTTTAATGAGGGCTTTTGTTTGTTTTTAGTGTAAAAAAGCTACGTATATTTACGATATTCATTAGGGGTTTTTACTTGGTATTGAATTGAAAAATGGTATAACTATCTAATTATCAATTGTTTAAGTGTTAAACTAAATCGTTGTAGTTTTGCTTTAGAACAATATATTTGTATTTTTGATGTCGTGTATTCAAACTGTCTATCAATAATGAAAAAATTAATCAGACTACTGAAAAGACTATTTTTTCTATTTTTCAAATCAAACAACCCCAACCCCATGAAAGAAAGACTCCTCAACGCTGGCTCATTTTTCAGTATGTCCACCATTCGAGCTTATGTAAAAAACGCACTTACTCATGTAAAGTCAAACAAAGCATCATCAGAAGTATTTACAGAAGAAGATGGTGATATAAGAAGAGCCGAACTTTTTGGGAAAAATGTTATTAACAAACTACTCGCTGATAAAGGAGGAAAAGAAGTAGTTGGTATAAGAATTTACTATGGTCATGCTCCCGAAGATGCCGATGGCAATATTAAAGATAGTGGAAAACTACGACCACGTTTATTTTTAGTACCCGTAGATGAAAATGGTAAAGACATTGAATTTGACTCATCAGCTTTAAAAGATGAACCAAATGGCGATGGAGCAGGAGGAGGCTCTCCTTGCCCTAAACTGTGTGCATAAAATAAATTCGGTATGTGGGAAAAATTACTATCTTTAATAAATAAGTATCCTATTGTTGAAGTTTCAGATTTAATCTCCATTATTCCTATAATAATTGGGGTTTTCTTTTATAAATCACTAACAAAAGAATTTAAACTACTCTTATATTTTTTAGTAGTTTATTTTCTTTTCGGTTTATATTCAACATGGTTGTCGGTTTTAACAAAAAACAATATACATATATTCAATTTTGTTGAAATTTTAGAGATTTCTACTTTGTGTTTGATTTTTTTTCAATTAAATAGTCAAAAAAACAAGCGTTTTTTGATGATAATGCTGTTAGGTAGTGCTATATTCGTAGGGTTTTGGAAATTTGATTTTATTGAATTTGCTTACTTTCCCTATGTTTTGAATAGACTATCGTATGTTATTATTGTGTTCATATATTTTCACACATTATTATCCGAAATATCTGCAAAAAATATACTTACACACCCACCATTTTGGTTGTGTGCAGGTTTAGTTATTTATTCTACGGGAAGTGTTTTAATTTTTTTATTTGGGAAACAAATATTTTCTATCAATGCTCCTGATAAATTATTTTTACTATTTTATAATATTATTTCTATAATTAATATTATGTTTAGGCTATTAATTGGTGTATCATTTTTTGTAAGTAAATATGAAAAAGAATAATTTTCTTTCAGATTATTGTAATTTTGAAAAATATTTGCAGTAGTACATGCTTAATCAAGAAAATCAATATACACTAATCATCATCGGCACTTGCCTATTACTTTTGATGGGGGTAGTATTGATTGTATTTGTGGCATACTACCAACAAAAACAGCTTAAAAAAGATATTCAACAACAACAACAGATACAAGAATTAAAAGACGAAATGCAACGCCAACTTTTGGAGTCTGCCTTAGAAGTACAAGAGGTTGAGAGAGTACGCATAGCCAAAGACCTTCACGATGAAGTTGGGGCAATGCTTTCGGTTACCAAAATGAGCTTTAATCAGTTTCTTCGCAAAATAGATCATACACCTGACATCGCTTTGATGGGTAAACAAACCAGAGAATTATTGGATGAATCAATCGGTCATGTGCGACGTATTTCAAAAGAATTAGTGCCAAGTACCCTCGAAGAATTCGGTTTAATGTCGGCAATTGATGAATTTATTCAAAAAATTCATTTAGCTGCGGGTGTTTTGTTTGTTTTTAGCCACGAAGGTATTGAGGCAAATAAGCGGTTTGATAAAAAAATAGAATTAACAATTTACCGAATTGCACAAGAATTAGTCAATAATGCACTTAAACACGCTGAAGCCGAACAAATTACTTTAAAATTATCAACCGAAATTAACAAAATAATATTTATATTTACCGATAATGGTAGAGGGTTTAACGTCGAAAGCGTACGAAAAGACCCAAAATCAGGTCTGGGTATGAGGAACATTGAGAGCCGTTTGAGTGTTATCAATGGTAAATTAATTATGAAATCAGTACTTGGACAAGGCACAAATACCTTCGTAGAAATTCCTTTATAGTGCTGAGTAAGTGTTTCTAATCTATACTTTAGTTTTGTTTTTTTCTCTCAGAATTCAGAACTATAATGTCCCTGACCAAAAAAAGTTATGCCAAAAATTCAGATAGCAGTCGTAGATGACCACGGTTTATTTCGGAAGGGAATAATTTCTATTCTGCAACAAGTGCATGATTTTGAGGTAGTGATGGAAGCTACCAACGGTCAGGAATTTTTAGATAAACTGCCAGATCAACCTATTGATGTGGTGTTGATGGATTTGCAAATGCCAGTACTTGATGGTATCAAAACGACTGAAATCGTGCGAACAAAGCATCCAGAGATTAAAGTATTGATATTGTCGATGCACGACGAAGACCAATTTGTTTTGCATTTGATGGAAATTGGAGCAAATGGTTATCTATTGAAAGACACTGACCCGGAAGAAGTTGAAAAAGCCATCAGAAAAGTGCATGAAACCGATATTTATTTCAGCGATTTTGTGAGCAAAATAATGCTCCGCAAAATGAATCGCAAAACACAGCAAGAAAACAAAATCTTCAACTATAAAACCGACCTTTCGGAGCGTGAATTACAAGTTTTGAAATATATTTGCGAAGGCCTAACTACGGCCGAAATAGGCGATATTGTTGCCCTAAGTCCACGAACAGTAGAAGGGCATCGCCTCCGAATGATGGAAAAACTTCGTCTAAAAAACACGGCAGGTTTAGTGGCTTTTGCTATTAGAAATAATTTGTGTTAAGTTTTTTAGATATGAAAATAGGGAATTTGAATTACGAGACGTTGATTTCGTACCTAATATTCTAAAATCATCGTGTAAGATTTAAACTATTACCTTTTCTCAATATAAAACCTCTATCATCTTTAAATCTACTTGCTCAACACTGCCGAAAATTCAATTTCTACCAAATAGTCTTTATCAATCAAAGCACTTACTTCTATCATTGTGCAGCAGGGCTTAATTTCACCAAAAAATTCGCCGTGTGCCTTACCTATTTCTTCCCAAAGTGAAATATCTGTCGTGTAAATTCTGGTACGAATCACATCACTTAATTTTGCTCCTAATTGCTCTAATACTTTTTCGACTTTCAAAACAATAAATTTTGTTTGAATATAAACATCATTTTTTCCAACAATCTCGCCACTTCCATCAGTCGAAACAGTACCTGTTACTTCAATAATATTACCAATTTTCACTGCACGTGAATAGCCAACGATGTCTTCCCATTTTGCTCCTGTGGATATGTTTACTCTTTCCATTATTTCGTTTTTTTTAATATTTTTCTATGCAAGTATATAATTATTTTAAATTGTCTTTCAGTCATTTTCTGAAAACTGTCTTAAATTGACTGTTTTCTGCCATCTTGTCAGTAAATTTTCTATTGGCAAAATAATTGTCGAAATTTGCACAAAATAAAATAGATTACAAAATGGCAGAGAATATAGAAGAACAGGAACAACCGACAAATAATAACGAAGAGTTGTTGGAAAATAATGAGGTCTTGGACATCGACAGTGAGGTAGTTGAAGAAAGTGGCTCAATTCTCGAAGATAAACTTGCAGAGGCTAAAGACAAATACTTACGTTTATATGCCGATTTTGAGAATTTCCGCCGTCGCACAGCCAAAGAAAAAATAGAAATGATTCACAATGCCTCGGAAGGTTTGATTAAAGATCTCATTCCAGTAATTGATGATTTTGAACGTGCCAATAAATCCTTTGAAACTGTTTCCGAAATAGAACCTTTAAAAGAAGGTATTGCGTTAATATTCAATAAATTACAAAAAACATTGGCAAGTAAAGGCTTAAAATCAATGGATTCCAAAGGTCAAGACTTTGATGTTGAATTGCACGAATGTATCACCCAATTTTCGGCTGGCGAAGAAAATAAAGGTAAGGTTATCGAAGAAATTGAAAAAGGTTATTCCCTAAATGAAAAAGTTATTCGCTACGCAAAAGTTGTGGTAGGCTCTTAATAATTGAATGAGTGAATGATAAAATGAAGGAATAAAATAAAAAATTGACTCATTCACTTACTCGCTCGTTGAAAAAATATGGCACAAAAGAAAGATTATTACGAATTATTGGGCGTTGTCAAAAACGCTTCAGATGATGATTTAAAAAAAGCCTACCGAAAATTGGCTGTTCAATACCATCCTGACAAAAACCCAGGAGATAAAGTAGCCGAAGAAAAATTCAAGGAAATTGCTGAAGCCTACGGTATATTGTCTGACTCGGACAAACGCCAACGTTATGACCAATTTGGGCATCAAGGCGTAAGTGGTGCTGGCGGTGGTGGAGCCCAAGGAGTAAATATGGAGGATATTTTCGGTAGTGTCTTTGGCGATGATAGCCCATTTGGTAGTTTTTTTGGCGGCGGCGGAAGACGTGGTGGACAACCCATGCGGAAAGGGTCAGATTTGAGAATAAAACTTAAGCTCGACTTAGAAGAAATTGCCAATGGAGTTGAGAAAAAAATAAAAGTAAAACGCTATGTTTCGTGTAATTCTTGTTCAGGAAATGGCTCAAAAAATGGCACTTCGCTAAAGTCTTGTGCTACATGTAATGGACAGGGTCAAGTACGAAAAGTGGTAAACACTATGCTTGGTCAAATGGTTTCGACTAGCCCTTGCCCTACTTGTCAAGGTGAAGGAAAAGTGGTTACAGAGCGTTGCGATATTTGTTTCGGCGAAGGTCGTCAACTCAATGAAGACTTATTGAGCATAAAAATTCCTGCGGGTGTAGGCGAAGGTATGCAACTCTCAATGACTGGAAAAGGAAATGTGCCAACTCGGGGAGGGATTGCAGGCGATTTGCTTATTGTGATTGAAGAAGAGGAACATCCAGAATTGAAACGTGACGGGAGCAATATTATTTATGAATTACGAATGAATTTTGCCGATGCTGCTTTGGGAAAAGATGTTGAAATTCCAACTGTAGCTGGTAAAGTAAAAATCGTTATAAAAGCCGGTACTCAATCGGGCGAAATTTTACGCCTGAAAGGTAAAGGATTGAAAGAACTCAACAGCTATGGTGTAGGTGACCAATTGGTTCATGTAAGCCTTTTTACACCTACCATAATTAACGCCGAAGAACGAGCAATGTTAGAAAAAATCAGGATTTTGCCAAACTTTCAGCCAAGAACGGACAAAAGCGAAAGAAGTATTTTCGATAAAATGAAAGATTTCTTTCATTGATTAGTAATAGATTTAAACTCCCTCTTCAAAATCGAAGAGGGAGTTTTTTTTATTTAGGCTTAGAGGTTGTTTGAGTTTTTTTGCTGGAAAAAAAATGTGCTTTTTTGAACTAGGAGTAAGTTAAAAAGGTGCATTTTGAGCCCAAATCAAAAAACTTAAACAAGCTCTTAGATAAAAACAAGCAACTTTGCATCTAAATACACAGGATAGATTTAGGGAATAAAATAAATTTATTTAAAGGAGCATTAATTTTTTGAATCGAAACTGTTTAGCAACATATTACTTATTTTTGTTTTGAAAATCTTCAAAGTAACCGAAATGAGTAAAAATATAATGCTGTATTTACGATTGATTATTTTATTGATGCTAATCTGTTCAAAAACTCAAGCTCAACCCTCTCGATTTATTGATGAAACAATCTCTAGCAACTGGAAAACTCCGGTAGGCTTGACCTTTGATACCAATGGTAGGATGTATGTTTGGGAAAAGGGCGAGAAGGTTTTTATTGTTGAAAATAACGTAAAGCAAGAAACGCCAATCATTGATATTAGCGAAGAAGTACTTGATTATGGCGACCACGGATTAAATGGTTTTGCTCTTGACCCCGATTTTCAAAAAAATGGCTATGTTTATTTAATGGACGGTGCATTAGCTGTTTCGTCTGAAAAATTTGCTTTAACGATTGCTCCCAATCCCACCTAATCTTCGAATGATATTTTTCCGATCAATGAAATTATGAATCGAAACTTAAAAATGACACTTTTTCAGACAAATGGAACGTTATTAGTAGAAAATGAAGGATATTGGCAAGAAATTAATCCTTTACTTGATGCCGAACTGGAAAGGGTAGGAGAAGGGTATTTTTTATTGAATATTAGCTACGAAAACTTCTCAAAAACGTTTAAAATTTTTAATAATTAAGCCAAATAATCAGAAATGTTCCACATGAAAAGTATTATTTTGAGTCTTTTTGCTCTATTGATTAACCTAAAAACGATTGCCCAAAGCCTTTTTATCGGTCAAGATGAGGAGGCTATTTATGACTATTTTCATATCGAAAAAAATGATGATTGCCTTACTTACCGTAATTTTCCGCAACCTGTTGGCTTGACACAATATATTGATATTTTTAAATTAGGCGGACTAAAAACTTCCATTGATAAGGGTGCTGGTTCGAATTGTGTAAAGAATATTTTAGACGATGCTTGTCTAAAAAAGTATGGAAAAAATATCCCTTTTGATATGGCGATTGGCTTATGGATGAATGATGAAGTAGAAATGCAAAACCTTGTCAAGGGAGTATATGATGTCAAAATTAATGAATTTGCCGAGTTTTTGAAGACATATCCAAAAGTAAAGTTTTATCTAAGAATAGGCTATGAATTTGATGGAAATTGGAATAAAGCCTACGAAGACCGCCGCAGATATGTGGCGGCTTTTCAGCGGATACATGATGTTTTGAGAATTAATTATGAAAAGAGTAAAACTGCTAAAAATTGGCTTTCAGTTTGGCAGGCTTGTACTTCACCTTTGGACGATATCATGGAAAATAAAATTGAAAATCTTGGCGATTGGTATCCAGGTGATAAATATGTTGATTTTTGTGGACTTTCTTGGTTTTTGACAGGAACAAAAATTTCTCCGAAACACACAAATAGCACTAATGTAGTTTACAAACGTAGCCAACGAAGCTTAGCCAATGAAATGGTTTATTTTGCCAATTATAAAAATAAACCAGTAATGATTTGTGAGGCAACTCCACAAGGATATAGCCTAAGCGGACTTTATAGGAAAAATATTAGCCCTTTGTGGGATGGAATTGCAGGACAAGGAATGGTTAAACTCACACCACTACAAATTTGGAATGAATGGTATAAACCTTTCTTCGATTTTATTGAGAAAAACAAGCAAACTATCAAAGTTGTAGCTTATATCAACCAAAATTGGGACGAACAAGCCATGTGGGCGTTACCAATGTCTGCTACTTATTGGGGCGATTCTCGCATTCAAGCAAATGACAAAATTAGTCAATGGTGGTCAGAAATGATTTCAAATACTTGGGTGAAATGAAACTTTCTACTCCATGCCTCAATTGCAACGCTAATAGTCGAAATATGCGTTTTTAGTTCGTACGTAAAATTGGTAAGAATCTGCATAGATTTAACAAGCATATTTTTGCTAATCCAAATAATATTTGGAGAAAACTTAGTTTTTGCCAACTTGTCCTACACCCATTCTTCACCTTTTTGTTTGAAAATGACTACCTTTGAGCTTATTTCGTAATGATAAAATTGGCTGCAAGATTTGAATAAGACTGTTTTTGCTATAACGCCCCCATTTACCCAACTGAATACACCGTATCCAGCAACTGCATATATCAAGGGCTTTCTGAATACAAAAAATATTTCATGCTTTCATGCTGACTTAGGAATTGAAGTTATTTTAGCATTGTTTTCAAAGAAGGGATTGATAGAGTTGTTTGACCCCCTAACTCCTGATGGAGGAACTTTTTCAACGAATGTCACAAGAATAATTGCACTTAAAGATGATTATATCAATACGATTGATGCCGTTATATTATTTCTGCAAGGCAAAAACCCTACTTTATCGCACGTGATTTGTCAAGATAATTTCTTGCCAGAAGCATCTCGTTTTGCCCAACTCGACGACCTCGACTGGGCTTTTGGCTCGATGGGAAATCAAGACAAAGCAAAACATTTGGCAACGCTTTATCTCGAAGATATTTCAGATTTAATCATGGAATGTATCGACCCACACTTTGGTTTTAGTCGCTATGCAGAGCGTTTGGGGCGTTCTGCCAATAGTTTTGATGAATTATATGACATTTTACAGCAAGAATACACCTACATAGATAAACTTTTAATAAAAATTTTGGAAGTGCGGATGAAAGAACTTTTGCCTAAAATGGTGGCTATTTCAGTGCCTTTTCCGGGAAATTTATATAGTGCTTTTCGTATAGGGCAATGGGTAAAAAAACATTATCCGACCGTAAAAGTAGCAATGGGTGGTGGTTTTGCTAATACTGAACTTCGCTCACTTTCTGATGCTCGTGTTTTTGAGTTTTTTGATTTTATAACGCTTGATGATGGCGAAGCACCAATCGAAAACCTCGTAGAATATATTGAGAATAAACGCCCTTTAGAACATCTGAAAAGAGCTTTTACCCTAATTAATGGCGAAGTTTCATACATTAATAACAGTACAATAAAAGATTATAAACAATCGGAAGTTGGTACGCCCGACTACAGTGATTTATTATTAGATAAATATATTTCGGTAATTGAAATTGTTAATCCGATGCACCGAATGTGGAGCGATGGACGTTGGAATAAACTGACTATGGCTCATGGTTGTTATTGGGGGAAATGTACTTTTTGTGACATTTCGCTTGATTATATAAAAATATATGAGCCAATTGCCGCCAATTTGCTCTGCAACCGCATGGAAGAAATGATTGCCCAAACGGGCGAAAATGGTTTTCATTTTGTGGATGAAGCCGCTCCACCAGCCTTGATGCGAGCTTTGGCTTTAGAAATATTACATCGAAAATTGACCGTAACTTGGTGGACAAATATTCGATTTGAAAAGAGTTTCAGTCGAGATTTGTGTTTGCTACTCAAAGCCTCTGGTTGCATTGCGGTTTCGGGTGGCTTGGAAGTTGCTTCCGACCGACTTTTAGATTTGATTCAAAAAGGCGTAACAGTGGCACAGGTCGCACAGGTTACCCGAAATTTTACCGAAGCAGGCATCATGGTTCATGCGTATTTGATGTATGGTTTTCCAACACAAACTGCCCAAGAAACTATTGATTCGCTCGAAATGGTGCGTCAAATGTTTGAAATCGGCACTTTACAATCTGGTTTTTGGCATCAATTTGCTATGACGGCACATAGTCCAGTTGGATTATATCCTGAACAATTTGGTGTAAAAAAAGAAAGTAATATCATCGGTACTTTTGCTAATAACGACATTGTGCATAGCGACCCGACAGGCACCAATCATGATGAATTTAGCTACGGATTAAAAAAATCTTTGCTTAATTTTATGCACGGAATTTGTTTTGATTATCCACTTCAACAATGGTTCGATTTCAAGGTTCCACGCACAAAAATCCCTAAAAACTACATTGAAAATGCCTTATTAAATGAAGAACCGTTTACACTAAAACCTTCTGCTAAAGTTGTTTGGTTAGGAAAAAAACCTTCGATTAATTATACAAATACTACAAAAAAAGGACAAGTTTTTCAAACAGCCAATCTAATTTTTTACGATAAAAAAGAAACCTTTAGCATTAAAGTCAATAAGATACAAGGCGATTGGCTCCGTGAAATTTTGGATAAAATTTCACCCAAAAATGCTAAAACTTATACACTGCAAGAAGTAAAAACTGACTATGAAACTGCAGGATTAGAAGATTTTGAACTATTTTGGTATAACAAACCTACTATTACTTTGAGAGATTTTGGATTATTGGGCTTGTGAGCCTGTTAAATTTTTATATACAAAAGCATATAAATAGTGGCATTTTTAGAAAGAAGATGCCTTTTTTTGTACAGTTTTAACGAGAAAGATGACATTTTAAATATATTTTCAAGTTTTATTTGAAAATATAAAAATATAATTAAATATTTGTCTAAATAATTAATTATTCAAATAAATGTCTAAAAAAATGTCAGAAATCACAACTAATACTCGCCAACCGAGGGTAGATATGACACCAATGGTAGATTTGGGGTTCTTACTTATCACCTTCTTTGTTTTTACTACTACATTTTCATCGCAAACCATGATGAAACTAACGCTGCCAGATAAAACAGATAAAACTGGTCCATTGATTAAATACAGAAATACTCTGACCTTGTTACTTGGGAAAGATAATCGGATATTCTGGCATCAAAAAGGATCAAATGACCTCAATCCTGCAGTTTTAAATGAAACAACTTATGGTATGGCATTGAGTCAATTAAGGGGTTGAGTAAAAGTAATCGTGTTTTTGTATATTTGTCAAATGATGCCAAAAAGATATATTCAATTAACTGATTTTGAAAAGGAACAACTTCAA
>NZ_JAYWCU010000133.1:0-38916 GCF_043780375.1 Emticicia sp.
ATGCGTTTGGACAAATATCTTCCCCATTTCACCAAAAACATTTCCCGAAATAAAATTCAAAATTCGATTGATGCTGAGGCAATAAAAGTCAATGGTCTCACTGCTAAAGCCAGTTATAAAGTAAAACCGAATGATGTAATTACGTTTTCGTTGCCCAAACCGCCACGAAATACTGAGTTAGTTCCCGAAAATATACCACTAAATATTGTTTTCGAAGACGAGGACATTATGATTATCAACAAACCTGCTGGCATGGTGGTGCATCCTGCTGTTGGTAATTGGACTGGAACTTTGGTTAATGGTTTGATTTATTATTTGAATAATCTGCCAACGCATCGCAATGGCGAAATTCGTCCAGGCTTGGTGCATCGCATTGATAAAGATACTTCTGGGCTTTTGATTATAGCGAAAAATGAGTTTTCGATGAGTTTTTTGGCAAAGCAATTTTTTGAACATTCAATCGAACGCACTTATTATGCTTTGGTGTGGGGAGTGCCAAAAGAAGAAACTGGAACGGTTCATAATTTCATTGGTAGAAGTCTGAAAAACCGCAAAATTTGTGATGTTTTTGTTGATGGATTTCATGGAAAAGATTCGATTACACATTATAAAATCTTGAAAGATTTGCGTTATGTTTCGCTACTCCAATGTAATTTAGAAACGGGTCGCACACACCAAATTCGGGTTCACATGAAGCATTTGGGGCATCCACTTTTTAGTGATTCTGAATATGGTGGAGATAAGATTTTACGTGGACAAGTTTTTAGTAATTATAAGAAATTTGTCGAAAATTGCTTTGAAATCATGCCTCGACAAGCACTTCACGCCAAAACATTGGGTTTTGTTCATCCACGCACCAAAGAATGGATGCAATTTGATACTGATTTGCCAACTGATTTTACTAATGTTTTGGAAAAATGGGAAGGGTATTTGAATGCAAATTAAATCTTAGAGTATATTTTTACTTTGAAATTACTAAATCATTCGACTTCTCCGAGGTTGATTGATACTAAAATTTTATTTGCTACAAACGTTAGACATCTCCGATGACTTTTTCCTTATATTGGTAACATATTGCACAGTGCTGATTTCGGAGAAATCCAACGTTTGTAGCATTTATGAAGACCTAATTTTTTCGACTTCGCAGAAGTCGCACAATTGCAACAAATATTTATTCATAAGAATTAATTTTTATTGAGGAAGGGTTCCCACACTAAAAACAATCGTTCATTACACCATTTTCAACTATGAACATAAAAATTAGAAAAATAAAAAAAGCAGACGTTCAACGAGTTTTCGACCTTGTTTATGAATTGGCGGTTTACGAAAAAGCACCCGAACAAGTAAGCAATACCGTAGAAATGATGCTAAAAGATGGTTTTGGAAAAAACAAAATCTTTGGCTGTTTTGTGGCAGAAGTTGATGGCGTGATACAAGGAATTTCACTATATTATTACCGATATTCAACTTGGAAAGGCAAAAGATTATACCTTGAAGATATTGTTGTAACCGAAGAAATGCGTGGAAATGGACTTGGAAAATTGTTATTTGATAAAGTAATTGAAGAAGCAAAAAACACTGAATGTACGGGTATGATGTGGCAAGTGCTTGACTGGAACGAACCAGCCATTAATTTTTACCGTAAAAACTTTCCGACAAGATTTGACGAAGGTTGGCTCAATTGCCATTTGGATTTTTAATTTACAACGAGTTTTTAACTCGTTTGAAGTTGACGGGTTAAAAACCCGTCGTACAAATTAATTTTTCTGCCGTTCCATTCGGCGGCGGTCTTTTTGTAATTTTTGTTGCTTTTTACGGTCTTTCATGACCTTTTCACCAATATAATGAATTTTTCCTTTCCAAATTTTCCTTGGATTGAAAGTTCTATTTCCATGCTTATGCTCCATCTCCACTTTACACGATTTTATCGGGCATGGGCGATGCACAAAGCAACTTTGCAGCGTTACTAACAAAAATAGAATAAAAGCAAGTTTTTTCATTAAATCTGAAACGACAAAATTGTAATTTTATTTCTAATAAATTCTAGAAACCTAATAAAGTCTCGCAAAACTAACACATTAGCACTTCTTATTTCAGCAAAAATAATATTTTCATTAGCATGTCCAAACTAATACAAATAAAGACCGAAAACTCAGCGGTTTTAAATAAACTTCAAAAACAATTCAATTCGAGCATCCAAAAGATTAACAATCTTAAAAACTTGACATTACTTGTCAAGCAAGAAGTTGAGCAGATAAAAATCAAAATTTCGACTGATATACTTCCCCTCGAAAGAAAACTGATTGATATTCAAGTCAAAGAAATTATTCATTTAGATACACTTTATCAAGAAAATAGTTTCAAAAAACGAGATAATGACACTTTATCGGCCATGATTTTGGAGCGAGCAAATGCTTATATCGCACGGTTCTCATCTCAAGAATTAGAAGCTATTTTTATCCGACATAATGATGGGGTTAGTTATGAAGAAGTTGTCGATCAGATAAATAACAATGCTTCCGATACTATAAAAGATTCTGTTTCTTCGATGTTTGGTATGGAATTCGATGAGAAAGTTGATTTTAGTGACCCCGAAAAGTTGCAGGAATATTTGAACCAACAAATGGAAGCTGAAAATGCAGAATATGAAGCAAGAAAAGCGAATAAAACCAAATCGGCAAAACAACTGGAACGTGAAGAAAAACAACGGCAAGAAGAAAAAAATCTGAATAAAACCAGTCGGCAGATTTATATGGAATTGGTGAAAAAATTTCATCCCGACCGTGAAAAAGATGAACTCGAAAAAGAAAAAAAGACACTTTTGATGCACCGAATTACGGAAGCCTACGAAAAAGATGACCTTTTTGACCTTCTGCGTTTAAGACTTGATTTGATGGGAACGGATTTTGAGCATTCAAACGATGATAATTTGAAATATTATGTCAAATTACTGAAACAACAAATTGTTGAATTAGAAAATGAAATTGCGGAACTTCAATCCTTTGGACAAGCTTCATTTTTTGGACCTTCGCTCTACGAACGCTTTGGCTCGGATAGCTACCAAACTTTAGAAACTAAGTTTAAGAAAGAAGTAGCAGCGATTAAAAAAGCAATCAAGGAATCAGAGAAACAATTGCCTTTTTATAGAGATTATTCGCAAGTAAAATATTTGATTGATGCCCACCGACAAGAACAAAATTATAGATATAAAGGTCGGTTTTGATGTAAGTAATGTTTTAAGATGGATGTGATGCTATTTATTTACATAAATTTTTGTAAACTCCTGTTTGGCTGAATATGAATTCAGTCAGTGTGTCAGCCGTTGTTACAACGGCATTTGGCAAAATTCGTTCTAAGAACGCTTTTCACACCGACTGATTTTAAAATCAGCCGAACAAATAAACATAGTTTTAAACCAATAAGGCAATATTTTTCATTAATTTGCTTCTTTATTTATCAACCTTAAAGATTTCTAAATCATGAAAAAAACAAGTTATTTTATTGCTTTAATTCTTCTACTCTCAGTCAGTTTTGGATTTATTGAAAACCATAAAAAACCAAAATGGATTTCACTTTTTGATGGTAAGACTTTAAATGGATGGAAAGTTGGCGAAAATGCAAGTTCGTTTAAAGTTGAAGATGGTGCGATTGTTGTCAATGGACCAAGAGGACATTTGTTTTATGATGGAAAAATAGGCGAGCATAATTTCAAAAATTTTGAATTTAAAGCTCAAGTAATGACCACAAAAGGTTCAAACTCTGGTATTTATATTCACAGCCAATACCAAGAAGGTGGGTGGCCATCAAAAGGATATGAAATTCAAGTAAATAACTCTCATACTGATTGGAAACGCACAGGAAGTTTATATAATATTCAGGATGTAAAAGAAGTTTATGTTGAAGATGATGTTTGGTACACTGAGCAAATCATTGTTCAAGGAAAACATATTACAACAAAAATCAATGATAAAACAGTAGTAGATTATATTGAGCCCGACCAAATTAATCGTAAGGACATAAAACTAAGCAGTGGCACATTTGCCTTGCAAGCCCATGACCCCAAGAGTAAAGTTTATTTTAAAAATATAATGATAAAGCAATTGCCTGAGTAACTTGAATTAAATTTCTGAGAATAAAAAAAAGAAGCCATTTTCTTATTTGAAAATGGCTTCTTTAATATCACTTCACCTTATCTCTTCCCTGTTTCAGCTCTCTCTGTTCGCTTTAGTGTTGTCAAATGAAGATGCTTATTAGGTTAAATTTTTATCATTATGTCTGTGTTATAGGAGTTCTTAGAAAGCTAGAGGATAAATACTATACGTAGATACGTTCTTTGAACGCATGAAACATCGACTAAATAAATATCTATCCGACATAAATTTTTAAGCGAAACGGGGTAACTTATCCATAACAACTTTCATACTGCTTAACTACAAGAAAATACCTAATTTGTGGTGATACAAGCCAAAAGAAACTTAAGAGGTTGTTTAAGTTTTTTGATTTGGGCTTAAAATGCACCTTTTAAACTTACTCTTTGTTCAAAAAAGTATCATTTTTTACCAGCAAAATAAACTTAAACAACCTCTAAGAATAGCATTTGATTTTTGTCGGTGAGTATAGAGACCAGTATATATGATTAAATCGTTTACAGTTGTGTGAATTTTGTAAATCATAAATAGAATTCTGTAACAACTCGTAGGTGTAAGTATGAGAACTTTGTATTGTACAAATTCTTATAAAATAAATGTTTTACTATGAAAAATCATCAAAGTTGTATTGACGCTTGTTTAGCTTGTATAATTGAATGTGAAAAATGTGCTACAATGTGTTTGACTATGGAAGGACACCAAGAATGTGTCAAGGTATGTCGTGATTGTGCTGACATTTGTGGACTTTGTGCAAAATTATGTGCCAGAGATTCGCAATTTGCTGATGATATTTGTGCTTTGTGCGTAAAATGTTGTGAGGTTTGTGCCGAAGAGTGTAGCAAACACGTCGACCATGCTGATTGTTGCAAAACGTGTGCTGAAGCCTGTAAAAAATGTGCTGAAGCCTGTAAAATGTAGCCAACAATAATAGTCAGTATTGATATTATACAATTAATTGATGCAAAAAACACTAACAAATTTAAACATAAAAATCATGCAAATATTATATAAAATGATGGGCGTTATTTCACTTATTGCCCTACTATTTTCGTGCCAACCAAGTACTGATATAAAACAAGTCCTTTCGAAATCAGAAACAAGAAAAGCAATGATGGACACAATTGCTAATAATAGTGATATGTCGAAAGAAATGATGGAAGCGATGATGAGTAACAAAAACAGCAAAATGGCAATGCAAGGAGATGAAAAAATGCACATGATGATGATGGAAAATCATGAAACAATGATGAAAATGATGAAAGATAACCCCGACATGATGAAAAGCATGATGAATGATATGATGGAAACCTGCAAAAGTGATACGTCAATGATGGCTTCAATGTGTAAAACGATGATGGAAAATCCACAAATGATGAACATGATGCAAAAGATGAAGGGGAAAGATATGGACATGAAAAAGATGAAGCATTAATCTCCGTGGCCTCTCCCCTCTAAAAAAAGGAGCCATTTTCTTATTTGAAAATGGCTCCTTTAATATCACTTCACCTTATCTCTTCTCTGTTTCAGTTCTCGCCAAGTTGTAAGAATAATGCCATTATCTTGAATGTATTTCTTCAAAACTGGGTCAATCATGGCAAGCATATCGCCTCGACGAGTATTGCCTGAGTCAGAAATATGTTCAAAAACTTCGGTTGGCGAAGTACAGTGCATAATCACCATCGTAACGCCCGCTTGCAAATCTTTAAATGACTCAATGTATTTTTGAGTTTTGTATTTCTGCAATGCCTTTTCGTCAGGATTTTTAACTTTATCCATCGTCCAGCCATAACTTACATTGTGCAAATCATCTAAAACTGGCAAACCTGCTTCCCAAAGCATTTTGCCAATTTTCTGAGCTTTTTCGAGTGTCAAACCCGCCGCACCATCTTTCATAATCATGGTATCATGCCCTCCAGGAAACATGACAGGTATTTTTTGTTCGATTCCGACTTTAAAATATCGCTCCAAATAATCTTGGCGAGCAAAGAGCGTTCCCATGTGTGAGTCCATGTGCGTAGGCTCAAAACCCATGGCTCTTGCACGCTCTAACTGACTTCTGATTTCCTTTTCGATTTCATCGGCAGTTGCATGTTTAGCAGTTTCTTCCACACTTCGCCACATAGCACCTTCGGTATCAACCAAATTTGGTACGGCTGGTTTTCCTGCCAATGGCCCCCAACGGTAATCTTTCCATTCGGAAGTTAAAGTCAAATGCAATCCTGCATCAATATTTGGATGATTTTTTAGATAATGCACAAAACCCGGCACCCATGCACAAGGCATCATTACACTCATTGAAGTTGCTACCCCATCCTCTACTGCTCTTATGGCACCAATATTAGAATCATAAGACATTCCAACATCATCAACGTGCATAATGATCACTTTCGCACCTTTCGGATAGCCCAATTTTTCGGCATAAGTTTCATTTTGAGCTTGAGTAAAGAATGAAATTCCTGCAAAAATGGCGGTTAATATATAGTTTTTCATAGAAATTATAATTGAGAATAAGACAATGGCTTCAAGAAAACACGATAAATATTAGAAACAGAATTGGCATATTCTGCTGCCGACGAAATACGTTTCCAGTCGGCATTTGCACTAAAATCTTTCCAGTTTGCATCTCTTTCTTCCATATTTTTAAACGCCAACATATAAGTCAAGCACGGCATGTGTTCGCCAGCAATCACTTCTCCAAAAAACACAGAATTAAGTTTAGTATCTTTGAAAATCTTAATTTCTTCGTCATTAAACATTTTTCTTTTGCGACGAGCAGCATCTTCCGAGTAACTTTCGTAGATTCTCAATTCCAAAAGTTTTTGCTCGGCGGTTGGTTTTATGAGTTGAGGCAAGCCATCAAACGCATTCATTAATGACGATGTATATCTAACATAAGGAGCTTTGTCAGGTTGCAAATTATTGTATTCTTGACTTGCTTTGATGAAATCTTCATCAGTTTTTATTTTTGCATTGATTGAGGCAAAATCTTCTATCGAAGCATAAGGAATCAACAAATAAATTTTGGCTGGGTCTGAATTACCAATTTCACCAAAAGCCCCTACATTTCTTATACCATATTTGTTTAATGCAGGAATAAGGGCGTTTTTGAAGTAATTTTCGAGGTTTCCACGAGGCGAACCAAAGCGTAACTCATAAGTACGAAGTTCATAAAATTCTTTTTTAGATTGTGCCACAGCTGAATACTGCACAACAACAATTGAAGCAAAAAATAAGAAAACAATTAAGTTGATTTTTTTCATTAGAATTATATTTGAATAGATGTATAAAAAAGTTTTTACTTATTAAAAGCCTCTAATGCTCGCTTAACTACGCCATCCATTGCATCAGTGGCAAGCCATCTTACAACCATCACGAGTTCGTGGTCGGGGTCTACATAAATCATGTTTGTACCATTGCCTAAATGATAAAACACATTGGCAGAAGCACTCGGCAATAATTTTTTATTGGTATTCAAAAACCAGTTCATATAGCCATAAGTTGGCTGGGCGGGCGTTGGTGTAAGTGCTTGATTTACCCAATTTTCAGATAAAATCTGTTGGTCTTTCCAACGACCTTTGTTAAGCGATAGTAGCCCAAAACGCCCCATATCATAAGCATTGATGAACATTCCTCCACCCCAATGACCTCCACCACTGACAGATTGCACGTTTTGTCCGTCAAGCACAATCCATGAGTTTCGGTAGCCTGTCCAACGCCAAGTGTTCGACGCTCCGATTTTATCCATTATGTTTTCTTTCAAAACTTGCGGCAAAGGTTTCCGCCAAACGCTCAAAGCCGCTAATGAAAGAGCATTGACTCTTACATCATTGTATTCATAAACGCTTCCTTGCTTATTTCTTGCTCGGTTGAGCCATTGCGTCGCATCTTTGTCGGGACGGTCGGCCCAATCGGGTTTTCCCCAAAGCGTTCCTTCCCAATCACTCGTTTGGCGAAGCATGGCATCCCAAGTAATGGTTTTGTTATGAGGAGTATCAAAAAGTCTTAACATTTCAGGTTTACCAAAATCATCTGCCGAACGACTAATGGGTTGTTCATAAAGCTCAATTGGTGGAATATATGCCGCAACAGTATCTTGCACACTTCTGATGAGTCCACGGTCAACCGCCAAACCAACAACGCTCGACAAAAAACTTTTGGTTACGCTATGCGTAATATCGCAACGTGCTGGCTCGCCCCATGATGCGACAATATAACCCTTATAAATTATCAAACCCGTTGGTTCTCCTCGGTCAGCAAAAGGGCCAATTGCAACACCGAAAGGTTCTTTTCCGAAAGATTGATAATGCGAAACTTCCATATTTCTTGGATTTTTCACCTCATTTTCTTTTGCAAAATTGATTGTTTCTTGAATTTTTGCAGGATTAAGTCCTAATTCAACTGGAGATTTGGTGAGCCAATTATTAGCCGCAGGGAAATATAATTCTGGTTTGTTTTTTTGAGCAAAAACAAAATTTACCGCAAAACAAATAAATAGGAATGACCGACAAAACTTTTTTGACATTGAATGGTTAGTATTTAGAAATATGAAGAATATCCGTAAAAATAAGGCAATAAAAACAAATTTTAGCCTAAATTGCGATGAATAATTTCAATTACAAGACCTATGACAACAATTGCACTTTATATCATGGCGGCATTTTTTGTTTATGCAGGAATTTCGCATTTTACCAAAAAACGATTTTATTTAAAGGCCATGCCACCGTACATTCCGTACCATGAAACAATGGTAATTTTAAGTGGAATTGTCGAAATTATCTTTGGCCTTGGTCTGTTATTCGAACAAACACGTACATATGCTGCTTGGGGAATAATTTTGCTATTAATTGCGGTTTTTCCTGCTAATATTTACATGGCTACTTCTGGAAAGTTCAAAAAAATACCACAATCTTTATTATGGTTGAGATTGCCTTTGCAAATTGTTTTGATTTGGTGGGCATATCAGTATGTAAACTTCAATATCAAATGAATAATTGATATAACTTATTTTTAATTCGTTCCTTAATTATTCATTAAATTCAATATATCTTCCTCACAAATAATTGGTGTTGCTCCTTTTTGAGTAGCAACGTATGCACCTACCACACAAGCAAATTTTAAGGCTTTGCTTGCTGAGGCACCATTTAACCATTTTGTGATAAATGAGGCTAAAAATGAATCTCCGCTGCCAATTGTATCACAAACGGTTACTTTAAAGCCTGGATGTTCGGCAAATTCATCATTTTCATCAACAAAAAATGCTCCGTTTCCACCTCTTGTAACGATGATTCCTTTGAGGTTATATAAATTTTTAAGGTATTTTGCATTGCTTATCTCATCACCCGATTGACCATACCATGCACAAATCATTTCTAATTCTTCGTCATTGACTTTTACTACATCGGCAATATCAAAAAGTTCTTTCGCTAACTCAGGCGAATAAAACGGTTTTCTTAAATTGATGTCCAAAACACGCAATTTTGCCAATGATTGTAGCTCTAAAAGCGTATTTTTAGAAACTTCATTTCTAAGAGCTAAACTACCAAAAACCAACGCATCGGCATCTTGTACAGCTTTTTTTGCCAAGTCTGTTTGTTCAATAAAATCCCAAGCAACGGGTTTTATGATTTTGTAAGACGGACTTCCTTTTTCGTCTAAAATTACCTCAACTATTCCAGTTTGATATTTATGAGAAGTTTGAATGTTTTCAATTGATAAATTCCGATTTATCAAGAAACTCTTGATGCTTTCTCCTAATTCGTCATTTCCAACGGTACTAATCATGGTGGCTTTTAAACCCAATTGATTGGCATGAACAGCTACATTCATAGGAGCTCCACCCGCAATTTTACCACTTGGCAACAAATCCCAGAGGACTTCCCCAAAACAAACTATATTTTTATCTGACATCGTTTTTTGATTTAATTCCTATTTCTTCCAGATTGACTTTAATGGATAAATGCTTCCAGAAGTTAGTTCGGCATTGCCACCAATACTATACACTTCCAAACGTGTATAATCTTCGTTCGGAAAAAACAAATCTGTTAGAGCAACACTGCCTCCATTTACAAAAACTTCTAATGAAGAATTATCAATTAATGCTTTAATTGTCAGTTCTTTAGCATTTGCAAATGGTGCAAAATGTTTCTTGGCAAAAAGTTTTGAAAAATCAGCTTTTCCTGCATTAGTTCGGTCAATAAAAATTTGTTTGCTTGCTTTATCATAGCCAAAAATCACTTTTTCATTTTTAGAATTCGATAAAACAAAACCCAACTCGGTGGCACTAGAAGTGCTTAAATCGAATGATAAATCCAGTTCTTTTAGCACTGATTTATCATCAATCAAAGTTGTATTTTTAATGGTTTGTTTAGGAATTTCGGTTTTGCTTAGCCGTAGTTTTTCGAGTTGAGCAACAGGCATTTGTGCCAAACGATAACCTTCTTTTGTTTGAATTAAAGATAATTTTCGGGGAACTGTCATAGCACTTCTCCAAGTTGAAGTTGGTACTTTGTTAGCATAATCGTCCCAATTCGACATCCAACCGATGAAAAGTTTTTCGTTGTTGGGAGCATTAAACCAAGTTACGCCTGCGTAATTATCTGCACCATAATCTAACCAAAGTTTGGTTTCGGGCGAGTTATCATTGATAAATGTTTTTCCATCAAAATTCCCAACAAAATACTGTGTTCCCGAACCACCATTTACCGCACCTCGACCAATATTTTGAATCAAAATCCACTTTTCAATTCCTTCATTAGTTTTTAAAGAAATAATATCTGGGCATTCCCAAACACCTCCGTGTGACCCATCTTTTTGGCCAAACTCACCGGTTTTCGTCCAATCTTTTAAATTAGATGAAGTAAATATTTCAAGGTGTTGTCCAACCGCCAAAGGCATCACCCAATGCTTGGTTGGCTCATGCCAAAATACCTTTGGGTCTCTAAAATCAGTATCTCCTTTATTGGGCAAAACTGGATTTTTATTATACTTTGTCCAACTACGACCTTTATCCAAACTGTAAGCAATTCCCTGTGATTCTTTGTCTTTTCGCCCTGCTTTTTCTTTAACCATATCATGAATTGTGAAAATAGCAACCAAAGGTTTTTCTTTTCCTGTTTGAAAACCTGCTGTATTATTTTCATCAATAACAATGCTTCCTGAAAAGATATAACCGAGCGAATCTGGGTAAAGAGCAATAGGCAAATGTTCCCAAATAGTCAAATCTTTACTAACAGCATGTCCCCAGTGCATTGGCCCCCAAACTGTGCTATCGGGGTAATATTGATAAAACAAATGGTATTCACCTTCGTAATACACAAGCCCGTTGGGGTCGTTCATCCACCCTTTTTCGGGAGAAAAGTGAAATTGTGGGCGATGTTGCTCTTGATAGTAGTTACTTGTGTCTTTTTTTTGATTGCACGACAAGCATACAATAGCCAAGAATGCTAAAAGTGTAAGTTTCATAGGTTGAAATTAAAGGTATTTTATCGGCTAAAGGTATAAAAAAAGCCACAATATTTTAAATTGTGACTTTTAAAAAACAAAAATAGTTTTATTCTTACTTCAAAACTTTAGGTAATTTAGCTAATAAATCCTTTGCAGCCGCAACAACTTGGGTAGTAGGCTTGCTATCAGCATCTTGTAAAATATTATGAACTGCAGCTAAACCCGCCTGGATTTTCATCAAATCGGCTTCTTTTGCATTAAATTGTTTCATCCCCTCTTCGGTCAATCTGATTCTTGGACGAGCCTCCTTCATATAATTTAACTCAGTTTGTGCTTTTATTCTCCCTTCGTAACAAGCCAATGATAAATCATGCTGTATTTTCAAATCTATTGCCGATGTTTTTACTCTTGGGTCCATTTTTACAGTGAAATTTTGAGAATATGTCTTTCCATTAACGGTCAATTTTACTGTGTAATTTCCTGCCATAACCCATGGAGAAGTAACATCGGGAGCAGTATTTTGATATACTGCCGAAATCGGATATGCTGGCGGAAGGTTTAAAGGTTTATAATGCAAATCCCACATGAAACGATGTGAGCCAGCCTCAGCCGACAATATTTGTTGTGGACGAATCCAATACAAAGGAATATTCAAATCGGGCAGTTCATAAGGTTTATCATTGCTCGAAAATTGGCGAATTGATTTTCCTGTAGCATCAAATAACTCAAGTGTGACAACACCTTGAGCCTTGTCTTTCAAATAATAATTGATAATTGCTCCATCGGGTGGATTTTGCCCCTGCGGTTCTTCTTGCGTAATAGGCGTGTCGGTGTAAGTACTCCAACGAACTCGGTAAGTATTTTGAGGTTTGTACAAAATTGCTTCATTTTTTGTTAAATCCGACGAAATTTGTCGCAATGGTGTAATATCATCTAAAATCCAAAAGCTTCTGCCGTGTGTTCCAACTACGATGTCATCATCTTTAATAACCAAATCTCTGATGCTCGTTGCGGGCATATTTAAACGTAAAGTTTGCCAATTTTCACCATCATCGAACGATACATAAACAGCATTTTCAGAACCTGCAAAAAGCAAACCTTTCTTGCTTGGGTCTTCTCTTATTGTGTTGATTGGTTCATTTGGTAATCCTTTAATAATTTCTTGCCAAGTTTTACCCCCATCTTTCGTTTTAAAAATATGAGGTTTCAAATCATCAAGACGAATCCGATTGACTGCCACATAAGCCACATTGACATCAAAATGCCCCGCATCAATCTGCGAAACTTTCGACCAAGCCCCAAAATCAAAACTCTTAACCCAATTCTTTCCTCCATCTCTTGTTACGTGCATCAAACCATCATCTGTGCCTGCCCAAATCGTTTGGATGTCTTTTGGCGAAGGAGCAAGGGCGTAAATAACCCCTCGACGAGGCATTTTTTTCATCGCTTCAGTAATATAAACACCCACACTGGCAGGAATTTCTTCATAGGTTTCTCTTGTCAAATCTGGACTAATTATTTGCCAAGAATTGCCACCATTTTGGGTTTTAAACAAAACATTTCCTGCAAAATAGAGCGTTTTTTTATCGACTGGCGAAAACAAAACTGGGGCTGTACGAACAAAACGATATTTGCCCGAACGGACAGCTTCAGGAGCAATATTTTGGGTTTGACCAGTTCGTTTGTCATATTTCGTAACTTTTCCACCATAAATAATATTTGGGTCGAGCGGGTCTGCTGCCACATAACCGTACTCCTCTACTCCTACTGGATGCCAATCTCTGAATGTAATAATGCCATCATTACCACGGGAAGTGATGCCCACCGATCCACTTTCTTGCTGACCGCCATAAACATTATATGGAAAATCGTTGTCGGTGCTTACATGATAAAACTGTGCCGTTGGTTGGTTATACCATGAAGAAAAAGTTTTGCCACCATTGACGGTAATAATTGCACCTTGGTCGGCAGCAAAGAGCATAATATCGGGATTATTTGGATTTATCCAAAGGCGGTGATAATCATCTCCTCCAGGAGCTCCACGAAAAGCAATCCACGTTTTGCCACCATCTTCAGACTTCCAAGTATCAACATCGGCACTAAAAACTATGTCTGGATTATTTGGGTGAACTTTTATTTCTGCGAAGTCGCTTCCACGTCCCCAAAGTCGGGCATCTTGACTAATTCTTGTCCAAGTTTCACCAGCATCATCCGAACGAAAGATTCCTCCTTCTTTTTCAGAATCTACAGTGGCATACATTCTGCTTGGGTTGCTGGGTGCAACACAAAAACCTATTCTCCCTAATCCTTGTTCAACTGTTGGCAAACCTTTGGTGAGTTTATTCCAAGTTGTGCCACCATCGGTTGATTTATATAAACCACTTTCTGGACCTTGCCAAGCACCATTTTCCCAAGGGCCTTGGCGAGCTGCCCAAAGGTCAGCATAAATAATATTTGAATTTTTAGGGTCAATTGTTACTTGAATCGCACCTGTATTTTCATCTTTATACAATACTTTTTCCCAAGTTTTACCGCCATTTTTGGTTCGATAAACGCCTCTTTCAGTATTTGCACCGTAGGGATGTCCTAAAACTGCTGCAAAAACAATATTTTCATTGCTTGGGTCAATGGCAAGTCCACCGATTTGCTGACCGTCACCCAAACCTGTATTTATCCAAGTTTTTCCTTCATCGCTTGATTTGTATATACCATTACCAACCGATAAATCGGGGCGTTGAATTCCCTCACCCGATGCCACATAAATGACATTTGGATTGGAAGGTGCAACTGCCACATCACCAACAGAACCTGTTGGTTGGTCATCAAAAATTGGATTCCAAGTATGCCCATAATCGGTAGTTTTCCAAACACCACCGTTGTTTACACCAATATAAAAGACATTTGGTTTTTGTGGTACACCCACCGCACCAACAGTTCGACCGCCACGGTGTGGGCCAATCATACGCCATTTCATGCTATTGTATAATTTGGAGTCGAAACTTTGAGCAGAAGCGTAAACTGTTAATAATGAGTAAATTAGGGTGATAATTTTAAATTTCATGATTTATTTTAGGGGTTTTGATGAAGCGTTTTTTAATAATCACATTCTGAGTCTAATTTATATAAATTTTTCATATTTTGACTATTTTTTCCAAAAAACTATCTGACCGTTGAGTAATTTTCCTTAATTAACAATCAAACAATTTGATATTAGAACAGTGTTCAATTTGATACAAAAAAAGCCAAACTTTCGTCTGGCTTTCTTAATTTCCTATTTCAAATTCTTCAAATATTCAATACTTAAAGGAACATTTTCGAGTTCGTGTTCGCTTTCGTCTTCAATGAAATAATGTTCAATTCCTGCTTTTTTGGCCAATTTAAATATTTTTTTCCAATCGGCTTGTCCAGTTCCAAGCACTACGTCATTTTCAGCAGGTGTATTGCCTGAGAAATTCCCTACAACCCCTTTTTTTAAATCTTTTACGTGCATTAGTTTCCAACGGCTACCATATTTTTTCAGTAATTTTACTGGGTCTCCGCCACCGTGTGTTACCCACAAAACGTCCATTTCGAAAGAAACATCAGCAGGATTTGTATTTTCAAAGATATAATCTAATAATGTTCCTTTTCCGTAAGGTCTAAATTCAAAGCCGTGTGCATGATAGCAAAACGTCAAACCATTTTCTTTTAAAACTTTACCTGCTTTATTGAAAACCTCAACTGCTTTTTTTGCATCTTCAATCGTAAAATTATCTCCTTTGTGAGGAATCCAAGCACACATCACAAATTTAGCCCCTAAAGCCTTTGCCCTACTCACTATACTGAGTGGGTCTTTTTCTAACTGTCCAAAATCGGACCCTGTTGATGGAATACTGATACCTCTGGCATCACAAAGTTTTTTGTATTCTTCAGGAGTAACACCTTTTGCACCGCCACCCTCAAGTTCGGTAAAGCCCATTTTTTGAATAATATCAAGCGTTCCTTCTAAATCCTTTGGAAATTGCTTGCGAAAAGTATAGCCTTGCACACCAAAAGGATAATTATATATTTTCTTGCCTTTCGATACATTGCTGACTGTTTGAGCAAAAACATCTTGCTGAAAGCCAATGATAGACACAATTACACTTAAAAAACCAAATGTTAGTTTTTTCATTTTTATATTGATTTGAGGTTGAAATTGGTTAAAAATCTGTTGTATTATAGTTTACGTTTTTTTAATTCTTTTACGGCAAAATCGGCGGCTCTGGCAGTTAGTGCCATGTAAGTTAATGACGGATTTTGTGTGCCGGTTGAAGTCATACAAGCTCCGTCGGTAACAAACACATTTTTACATTCGTGCAATTGATTCCATTCATTAAGCACAGAAGTTTTGGGATCTTTACCCATTCTTACACCTCCCATTTCGTGAATATCTGCCCCAGGGTTTGAATGAGAATCTCCACCTCTAATATTTTTAAAACCTGCCAAAGTAAACATTTCGGTCATCTCTTTAATATAATCCAGAACCATTTTATCGTCATTTTCAGTCCAAGCAACAGAAGTAACCAATTGCGGAATTCCGTATTGGTCTTTTAGATTTGTGTCAAGTCTTACATGATTATTTTCAATTGGAACGGTTTCGCCCATCATCCAAGTGCTAATATTCCAATTTCCTAATTTTGGATTAAGCAAATTTTCTTTTAATTCTTCACCAACACCGTTACGATTTTGAGATAAACCTCGCCCACAGCCAACACCAACGGCATAGCCTCTAAGGAAATCTTTTTCTTGTTTATACAAATTCTGAAAACGTGGCAAATAGCTATTGCTTGGATTTTTACCATCGGTTTTTTTATCTAAAAAACCTTCGACATCGGCACTAAGTTTTCCCCGATAATTATGGCAAGCAAAATATTTACCTAAAGTTCCACTATCATTTCCAATCCCATTAGGAAAACGATTTGAAGTAGAATTTAACAAAATCAGGTTAGAATTCAAGGCGGAAGCATTAACAAAAATGATTTTTGCGTAATATTCAATCATTTCTTTGGTATTTCCATCAACAATTCTGACCCCAGTTGCTCTTCCTTTCTTTTCATCATAAATGAGCGAATGAACTACCGAATGTGGACGAAGCGACATTTTACCCGTTTTCATTGCCCATGGTAAAGTTGAGGCATTGCTACTAAAATATCCCCCATAGGGACAACCACGGTTACATAAATTTCGATTTTGACAAGTGGCACGCCCTTGGTCATTATGAATTTGCTTTGCTTCGGTTATGTGTGCACATCGACCGTGAACAAGTGGTCTATCATTATAATTTTTACTCAAAACACCTTTAAAATAATCTTCTACACAACTCATTTCGAATGGTGGCAAAAACTCACCATCGGGCAATTGAGGTAACCCATCTTTATTACCCGAAATCCCTGCAAATTTCTCAACATGGCTATACCAAGGAGCTAAATCGGCATAACGGATAGGCCAATCTACAGCAAAACCATCACGCTGAGGTCCTTCAAAATCTAAATCTGACCAACGTTGGGTTTGTCTTGCCCATAAAAGTGATTTTCCACCAACATGGTAGCCACGAGTCCATTGAAAAGGCTTTTCTTCTACAAAAGGTTGTTCGTTGGGTTTCAAAGCCCAATGAATAGTTTCTTCTCTCATAAAGCTTCCTCTGCCTTTTGGATACTGATTTCTTACATCTAATGGAACTTGTCCACGATGCTCAAATTCCCACGGATTTTTGGTTGCTGTTGGATAGTCTTCGATGTGCTTGACATCTCTACCACGCTCCAAAACAAGGGTTTTTAGTCCTTTCTCACACAATTCTTTGGCAGACCAACCGCCACTAATTCCTGAACCAATGACAATGGCATCAAAAGTTCGGTCTTTTATCGAATCTATATTTAGAAAACTCATTATATTGTAAGGTTGAATTTATTTCAAAAGGAAAATACGATTTGTCATAGAATCTAAACTACACATTTACACAACCATAATAATGACCGGGAGCCATTACGTAGTTATAATGTTTTGTTAAGACGTATTCGGAAGTTGTGTAAGCCAACACTGTTAATTGCTTCAAAAGTGTAAAAAACTCATTTAGTTGCATGTCACTTGAAGTCGAAAGTTTGATTAACAGTTCGTTTCGCTGAATTTTATCGCAAGCAGAAAGGTTTTTAGTGAACGTGGTATTTGCCAATTTTTCTGCACTTTCTAAGCCATTTTTAAAATTTTCTTGAACAGGTATTTCATAACAATCAGTAATCATTTTATTGATAAAAGCCGAGATTTCTAAATCTTTAGCCCCTGGAGTTGAAGAGCTTGGAATGAGAGCATCAACTAAAATTTCAAGAATTTGAACTTGATTTGCATTGAATACTGAGTCGGAAATTTGAAGCGAATTGATATTCCAACTATTTCCCCACGCAGGTAGAGTAACTAAGCCCGCCGCAGAAAATAGCACATTTTTGAGTGCTTGTCTTCTTTCCATTTTAGTGTTAAGATTGAATTGTAGAACTGAAATATGAATTTACTTAATCAACTGATAACTAACAAGTTGTATTCGACAAGTAAAGCGTTTTTAGCGACAAATGTCTTAAATATTTACTCAAACTGGAAAGCAAAATAAGTGATAGTTCCTTTGCCAGAATTTCGGATTCCGTGAGGAACATTTGAATTCAAAAAGATAATATCACCTACTTTTGCATCAAGCCAAACATCATTAATGGTTTCTTGAGCTTGACTGTTTTTTTCTTCGCCTTGACTATTAATTAGGAAAATAATTTCACCAGCTTTATGCGTATGTACCGGGTGGCTCATCAAGCCTTCTTTGAGCGTTGTTGTGTGCATTTCAAAACGCTTGCTCATGCTTGTTGGGCGATTAAAAAAATCTTTTCTACCACCTTTATCATGTGCTTTAAACGCAACTTCATCCCAATTGAGCAGCAGTGAACCTCCTGCTTTTTTACCTCTTCCAATGTCAACAGGTTCGGTAGAATTAAACTGGAAAACATAGTAAGTAGTATTAGCATCAGTTATATTTTCTGATTCTCGCATAGCTCCCGACATAATTAAAGCAAGCCCTCCAGCTTTCAGTATTTTTGTTTCTCCGTCAATTGTAACTTTTAATTCACCCTCTTTTACAATGATTAATTCTTCATTTTCTTGGATATAAGCTTCTTTTCTCATCCTACTTTTTGGTAAAAGTGTAGTAGCATGAACCTTAAGTAGTTTGAATTGAGGTGTTGTTCCCTCCAAAATTTGGCGTGCCTCGCCTTGTGGTCTTTTAATTACTGCCAAATCTTCCCATTTATAAATTTTTGATTCGATGAGTTTGCTTTGAGCAAAAACTATACTTTGTACAAAAAAAATAGTTACAAATATTACTTTAAAAATTTTCATAAGATTTGGGTTTGAATAAATTAAAACACTCTAAAATTTCTTTTGTAAAGCCTCCAATGCCGCCGCCAAATATACCATTGGAGCATTCCAATTGATGGCAATTTCGTTGGTTGAATAGGAACAAGTAGCATCCAAAAACGATTCGTCAGCTATTTTTGTTGGATAACCTTCACATTTATCTTGTTGTCCCGGATTTGGCCCACCCGAAAGTAAACCAGGAACTGGCTCTACAATTCCATCAGCTTCTGACGGACGGTGATGCGGAAACATGACTTGTTTACTACCAAAGCCTGTCAAAAATGAATATCCTGTGGCATTTCTACCTAATAAATAATCTAAATTGCCCAATGCAGCGGCAAGGTATTTTTCATCTAAATTGATTCGATAAACTTGTAATAATGCAATTCCTTGATTGGCAGCGTGTGAACTACTTCCCCACATATAATCTTTTCCTGACTTTCCCATCACAGTATTAAATGCTTGACTATCAACACCTAACAATAATTGATCACCAAAAGCTATAAGTTTCTTTTTAAGGTTTGATAAATCTTTTTTTCCTAAGTCTGTCAAGTTTTTCTCATTTCTAATGAGCGAATAATAAGCCAACATTTGTACTTGATTCCAAGAAGGTAAAGACATGGCAGTTTCGGGATAAAGATTAACAGCCTTGTAATAATTATCACCTTTTGTAGTAACATAAAGTTCGGTTGCAGCCCAAATCCATTCGTCACTATCACTACGGTCTTCATAGCCGCCAGTAACTATGTCAGGGTCAAAAGCCTTATTCATTTCATTCTGACGATAGACAATTGTAGGATTTTCTTTTGCCCAATTCCAAGCTCTTTTTGAGGCATTTAGGCAAGAATCTGCCAAACTTGGAAGTTCTTTTTTGTAGGTTTTAAATATCCGACTTGCTTGAGCCATTACTGCCGCAAAATCTAAGGTCGCAATCGTATTTTTTTGAATAACATACCGAGGTTTTGTAGCATTTTTGGGCATCACCATTTTATCAAAAGAAGGATTAGTTAATTTATGATAAACTCCGCCATCATTTGGGTCTTGCATGGTGAGCATCCAACGCAAATTCCATAAGACTTCATCCAATAAATCAGGGATTTTATTGCCACTTTCTGGAATATTAACCTCAAAAGCCTTAAAAAAATCAGGATAATCTTCGTATAGTGAAAGCAAAGTAGCTGTAGTAATACCCGAATTTACAATATACTTATTGTAATCACCTGCATCATACCAACCTCTTGGAGAAGCAATAAGCGTTCCTTCGGGCCGTTGTATTGATGCCGCCGAAGCATGAATCAATATTTTATCATCTGGGTGACCCATCTCTCGATGCCATTTTTCAGCATATTTTTCGGGCAAATCAATCGAAACTCTTTGATAATAAAAGCCTTTTAATGCTCCTTTTGCGACCTCACGATGCACATTTGGGCTAATTTCAAAAGGGTATGAAACTCCTATCGCAGGAATGGCAACGATATATTTTCCAGTTTTTTTATAATTTGAAAAGTCAGCAATTTGAGTCGTTTTTTGAGAAATATTGTTGATTCTTTGCAAAGAAAATTTTCCACTAAAAACTGTATCTTTTTTGTTTTCTGTCAGAATAAAGAAAGAGTCCTGCTTATCTCCTACCCAAACTGCGAATTTTTGAGCATTAGGATAAAAGCCAATTTGGTTGAGACGTATGTTCGAATTTTGGGCATTAGCCAAAGAAACATTTATCATCAAAAAGATAATTGTATAGGGTATTGGGTTGAATAATTTCATTGAATTTTTATTTTCTTACTGGGTCTACGGCATCATAAACAATTACTTTTTCCCATAAATGAGAATAATCTTCTATCAATTTCAAGTGAATTGGGTGGAAAAATTTTTCATTTTTATAAACTTGGTTAAAAACTACCACAATTGGTGTACTGATTTTTTGATATGTTGAGTATAAATCGAATTGATTTTAGCTAATTGATTTTCACTCAAATTTGACAAATTGAGCGAATCTAAATTTGCCGTAACTTGCTCGGCACGAGATGCCCCAGGAATAATTGTACTTACTGCGTCATGTTGCAAAACCCAACGTAACGCAATAGATGCTAAATTATCGTTTTGAGGAAATATAGCTTTCAATTCTTCCACGGCAGCAAGTCCAGTTTCGTAATCAATTCCTGAAAAAGTTTCACCTTTGTCAAATATTTCACCATTACGATTGAAATTTCGATGGTCGCCCTCGGTAAAAGTTGTTTGTTTTGAAAACTTACCGGTTAGCAAACCACTCGCCAATGGTACACGCACAATAATTCCGACATTTTTCTTTTGTGCTTGCTCGAAAAACAGTTCAGCAGGGCGTTGACGAAACATATTGAAAATAATTTGTACGCTCGTCACATTCTCAAATTCGATTCCTTTAAGAGCTTCCTCAACTTTTTCAACACTGATTCCCAAATTTAAAATCTTGCCTTCGTCTTTTAGTCTATCAAATAATTCAAAAATTTCTGGACGATAATAAACTTCCGTGGGCGGGCAGTGCAACTGAATCAAATCAAGGGTTTCCAGTCCCATATTTTTAAGGCTATCTTCCACAAATTTGCGTAAAACAGCAGGTTTATAGGCCTCATTTGTATGAGGATTGAGCTGGCGACCGCATTTGGTAGCCACAAAAATTCGCTCCGAACGACTTTTCACAAATTTCCCAACCGCTTTTTCACTTTCTCCACCGCCATAAACATCGGCTGTATCAATAAAGTTTATGCCCGAATCTACGGCAGTATTTAATATCTTATGGGCTGTTGCATGACTAAAATCATCGCCCCATTTGCCTCCTACTTGCCAAGTGCCAAGACTTATTTCGGAGATTTCAAAGTTTGTTTTTCCTAATTTTCTGTAATTCATATTTTCCGTTTACTTCAATATTCCTTCAATTTTAACCAATTCTTCTTGCGAGAAATTTTTGTTATTCAAACATTCTAATGAATCAAGTAATTGCGAAACTCGACTTGCTCCAATCAAAACCGATGTTACTCGCTCGTCTTTTAGCAACCAAGCCAATGCCATTTGTGCCAAAGTTTGTCCACGCTCAACTGCAAGGTCATTCAAACTTTGTATTTTGGAAATAACTTCTGGAGTAATCGCACTTTCTTGCAAAAACCCGTGTGCGAGTGCCGCACGAGAGCCTTCTGGAATACCTCTTAGATATTTATTCGTCAAAAGCCCTTGTGCCAAAGGTGAAAAAGGAATACAGCCAATACCTTCATTTCCCAAAATTTCCATCAGACTTCCAGCAGGGGTTTCTTCTTCAACCCAACGCTCAAACATCGAATATTTTGGTTGGTGAATTATACAAGGCGTACCTAATTCTTTCAATATCTTAGTTGCTTTCAATGTATCCTCAGCCGAATAGCTGGAAATACCAACATAAAGTGCCTTGCCTTGACGCACAAGGCTATCTAAAGCTCCCATTGTTTCTTCCAAGGGGGTGTTTGGGTCTGGTCGGTGTGAATAAAAAATATCCACATAATCTAAACCCATACGTTTGAGGCTTTGGTCGCAACTTGCAATCAAATATTTTCTTGAACCCCACTCGCCATAAGGGCCAGGCCACATCAAATAGCCCGCTTTCGACGAAATAATAAGTTCATCACGGTATTGTACAAAATCTTTTTTGAAGATTACGCCAAAATTTTCCTCAGCCGAGCCAGCAGGTGGACCATAATTATTGGCTAAATCGAAGTGAGTAATACCTTTATCAAAGGCTGTATGAAGAATATCTCGGTAGTTTTCGAAAACATCAACACCACCGAAATTATGCCATAAACCTAAAGAAATGGCAGGTAATTTTAATCCACTTTTGCCACAACGGCGGTACTCCATGCTGTCGTAACGAGCAGGATTTGCTAAATAAGTCATTTAGTTTTGCTTAAAATTTTGATTGAACAAAAGAATATTCTCTTTGCTATAAAATAAAACCACAATTTAATCTAAAAAATTGAGAAATCGAAAAAATGTCAGAATGTAATGTATAAATGCTAAAAAAGTATTATGCTATGGATTTACATTCATTTTCAAAGAAGATTGCCTCACACTTGATTTTATTTTAGATGAGCTTACACATACGTTTTATGGTGAGGGTCTGAGATGATAGGATTTGGTTCGCACAAAATCTTTGATTAGTCGTGTAAAAAAATACAACCCAGAAGCGGCAGCAAAGATTCAAGAATTTCATACATTAAGACCAATTCCGCAACGTCAAATTGATGCGGTAACATCTGGTGAGAAATTTTCGCAAAATCAGAGATATTAATTTTGATTTTATTAGATTTGGTAATTCTTTAAGAGTTGTCAAATTTTGTTTTTTTACCCAATCTATTTTTATGAAACTTTACAAACACACCACATTATCAATAATCATATTTGCAACAAGCCTTTTTTCTTGCAAAAAAGAAGTAAACGAACCATCACCAACTCCAATTCCAATTCCAGAATATACCTTTACAGATGTTGCTGGTCCATTAAAATCATCCGCTAAATTTCCCATAGGTTTTGCCATTGATTATGCCCCTTACATAAATGATGCAAAATACAAAGCACTTATTGCAGCAGAAGGAAATAGTGTAACTTTTGGCTATAATATGAAACATGGTTCGTTAGTAAAAAATGATGGAAACGTTGATTTTACAAGTGCTGACGCACTTTTTAATGCAGCAACAAGTGCAGGATTGGAAGTTTTTGGACATACTTTAGGCTGGCATCAAAACCAAAATGCAACATATTTGAAAAGTGTTATTGGTGGAGGTGCAGGTACAAATCCTGTAAATTTACTTGTAAATGGAGGTTTTGAATTAGGTTCAGGAAATGATTTTACTAATTGGTCGAAATATAACGGTGCAAATTCGATTGTTCAAACTACAATTGCAACTGAAAAAACAGAAGGTACAAGGGCTTTGAAAGCTATCGTAAATACCGCTGGCGACCCTTGGTCTGTTCAATTGGCAAGTGATGAATTTAAAACTGTTTCTGGAAAAAGTTTTAAAATTTCTTTTTCAATAAAAGCACTTTCTCCAAATGGACTTATGCGAGTTTCGACGCAAGGTGGTACGGCACAATATTCAAATAATTATGCTATAACTACCGACTGGAGTGTAATTTCTTGGACTTTTCCTGCAACTGCCGACCTTACAAGGGTTTTATTCGATGTTGGAAGTACAGCAAATACCTATTTAATTGACAATGTTACTGTGGTAGATGCCGCAGGTGGCGTTGCTCCAACTGGTGCAGCGTTGGTCAATGCCGTTGATAATGCTTTAAAGGATTTTATTACAAAAACAGTAACTCATTATAAAGGAAAAGTAAAGGCTTGGGACGTAATAAACGAAGCAATGGCTGATGGCACTTCGGGACTAAGACTAAGTAGAAATAGTGCCGCTGTTGGAACTACCACAGATTATTTCTTTTGGGGAGATTATTTGGGCAGAGATTGGGGACTAAAAGCATTTCAATATGCTGCTGCTACCGACCCTGCCGCACTTTTATTCATCAATGATTATAATTTAGAATCGAATGAAGCGAAACTTGATTCTACAATCAAATATGTCAATTATTTGAAAGCAAAAGGAGCAAAAATAGACGGAATTGGCACTCAAATGCACATTTCTATTGGCACATCGAATGCTGGAATTGACAATATGATGAAAAAATTAGCTGCAACTGGCTTGAAAATTAGGATTTCTGAATTAGATATTAGAGTAAATCAGAGTGATGTTAGCGGTTTTGTTACAAGTGCAACAATTGATAAATACCAAGCTATCATGTATAAATATGTGGTTGATTCTTATCAAAAAAACATTCCTGCGGCACAGCAACATGGCATAACTATTTGGGGGGTATCTGATGCTGATAGTTGGATAAATACTTCTCTCAAAAAAGTAGATGCACCTCTACTTTTTGACAAAGATTATAACAAAAAACCCTCCTATTCGGCAGTTTTGCAGAGTTTGAAGGGAAAATAAAGAATATTGGAATTGTTTAGGAGTGCCACGGTTAATTTGAAAGCACTTTCAAAACCTAAAATTTTTGACCGTAACACGCATATTTCTATATAAAATCTTAACCAAAATAAAATATGCTTCACACAATGCGTTGGTTTGGTCCAAACGACCCAGTTTCTTTAATGGATATTCGGCAAGCAGGTTGTGCAGGAATTGTAACAGCTTTGCATCAAATTCCAGTTGGTGAGGTTTGGTCGGTGGAGGCAATTCAAGAAAGAATAAATATTATTGAACAAGATAATGCACAATATACACCTTTGCATTGGTCTGTCGTTGAAAGTTTGCCAGTACATGAAGACATCAAAAAAGGCTTACCTTCTCGTGAATATTTTATTGAAAATTATAAGATTTCATTGCAAAATTTAGTAAAATGCGGCATCAAAACAGTGTGTTATAATTTTATGCCAGTTTTGGACTGGTCGAGAACAAATATTAATTACGAAATGCCCGATGGTTCAAAAGCATTACGATTTGTTTGGGAAGATTTTGCGATTTTTGATTTGTATATTCTCAAACGCCCAAATGCAGAAAAGGCTTATGAAATTGAGGTGATAGAATCTGCCAAAACGAAATTTGATTCAATGAGTTCGGACGAAATCCAGAGCCTAAAAAACACAGCACTTTTAGGTTTGCCCGGCTCTGAAGAAGCTTTCGATTTGAATACTTTTCAAGGATTACTGGATAATTATTCTAAAATCGGTGATGCGGAATTAAGAGCAAATTTGTACTATTTTATTCAACATGTTGCTCCTTTTGCTCAAGAAATAGGTATAAATCTATGTATTCACCCCGACGACCCGCCAAAATCGTTATTGGGTTTGCCAAGGGTTGTCAGTTCCGAAGATGATTTAGCAAAATTGATGAATGCCTGTGACACTATTGCCAATGGCATTACTTTTTGTACGGGTTCTTTGGGCGTTCGTAAAGACAATGATTTACCCAAAATGATTGAACGATTTGGAGAACGCATTCATTTTATTCATTTAAGAACAACCAAGAGAGAAGAAAATCCTATGAATTTTCACGAAGCTGCCCATTTGGCGGGCGATGTTGATATGTATGAGGTTATAAAAGCCCTAATTAAAGAGCAAAATCGTAGGAAAGTAGCAGGTCAAATAGAAATCGCAATTCCGATGCGACCAGACCATGGACACCAAATGTTGGATGATTTGAATAAAAAAACCTATCCAGGTTATTCCGCCATCGGACGATTGAAAGGTTTAGCAGAATTAAGAGGTTTAGAAATGGCTATTGAAAGAAATTTACAATAAAATGAAACAAAAAATTGCCTATTTTGCCTTAGTGGTAAAAGATTATGACGCAGCAATAGCATTTTACACAAAAAAACTCAATTTTGATTTAATCGAAGATACTGTTTTAAGCGACACAAAACGTTGGGTTTTAGTTGCTCCAAAAGGCTCTACTGAAACATCAATTTTATTGGCAAAAGCGGCTGATGATGAACAAAAAAATAGGATTGGCAATCAAACTGGCGGGCGAGTTTTTCTATTTTTATATACTGATAATTTTTGGCGAGATTATATTAATATGGTAGCCGAAGGAATAAACTTTGTTCGTGAACCAATAGAAGAAATTTATGGCACAGTCGCTGTTTTTGAAGATTTATACGGCAATCAATGGGATTTATTAGAACCTAAAAATAAATAAAAGTAAACATTCAACCCTCATAAAAATGAAAAAACTATTAAGTGTGTTTTTGTTAATAATTTTACAAGAAAACTTTTCTTTTGCTCAATTTCCGAGCAAAGCAGTTCAAGATAGTATCAGAAAAATCACCGACATTGACCACAAAAACATGTTGGCTCAATTAGGAATTACATCTTTGCGACAAGGTGCTAATGGCAACGACCCAAAAGCTCCAAATGCAGCAAATTATGATGAATCAATAGCCAACCCATTTCCGAATTTGCCCGATGCTTTAACTCTAAAAAATGGCAAAAAAGTTGCCTCAAGCAAAGTCTGGTGGTCAAAACGTCGCCCCGAAATTGTTGAAGACTTTGATCGTGAAATTTATGGTAGAATGCCTAAAAATACCCCAAAAGTAACTTGGGAGGTTAAAAGCATGACCAAAGACACCAACAATAATATTGCAGTAATAACCAAAAACTTAGTAGGTCATGTCAATAATTCATCATTTCCTGCCATAAAAGTTGATATTCAACTGACATTGACTACGCCCGCCAATGCTAAAAATTCTGTTCCAGTTATTTTGGAGTTTGGCTTTATTCGTCCTGTTGGTGGATTTCCTCGCAATCCAAATACTCCTGCCCCACCCGCCCCTGTTGAACCAACTTGGCAACAACAGGCTTTACAAAAAGGTTGGGGATATGCCATCATTGTGCCAAATAGTATTCAAGCAGATAATGGTGCTGGATTAACGCAAGGCATTATTGGGCTTGTAAATAAGGGTCAATTTCGCAAGCCAGATGATTGGGGTTCATTGCGTGCTTGGGCTTGGGGAGCAAGTCGTGCCTTAGATTATTTTGAGACCGACAAGGCTGTTGATGCAAAAAAAGTAGCCATTGAAGGACATTCTCGCTACGGAAAAGCCGCACTTGTAACATTAGCTTATGATGCTCGTTTTGCTACAGGATTTATAAGTTCATCAGGTGAAGGTGGAGCTAAGCTACATCGCCGAAATGCAGGCGAAATTGTTGAAAATGTAGCAGGTTCGGGCGAATATCATTGGATGGCAGGGAATTTTATTAAATATGCTGGCCCATTAAATTGGGGTGATTTGCCAGTAGATTCTCATGAATTGATAGCATTAGTTGCACCTCGACCAGTTTTTATTAGTGCAGGCGAAAAAGGTGATGCTTGGGTTGACGTTCGTGGTATGTTTATGGCGGCAGTTGCAGCCGAGCCAGTTTATCAATTATTGGCTAAAAAAGGAATGGGAACATCCGAATTACCAAAAGTTGAAACAGGCTTAATGGATGGTGAAATTTCTTTTAGACAACACAGTGCTGGTCATACGCCTGCCCCAAATTGGCCAATATTTCTAACTTTTGCAGAAAGATATTTTAAGTAAAACATTATTTGCATAGATGCTAAAATACCAATTCCGAGTTTCCATGCTCCATCAAACAGAAGTTTAGAATTAGCAAAAAAATAGCAGAAACCATTCATTTAAGATGCCTAACCTATCAAAAACTGAAGTTCCTATGGAGGAACAAAATCACATTTCACACCAAACTGCGTTTTCTTTAAAAGGGAAGCTATGTCTAATTACGGGCGGTGGTAGTGGAATTGGTTATGAAATTGCCAAATGTTTTATTCATGCTGGTGCAAGAGTAATTATCACAGGTCGAAGAGAAATACCTTTACAAGAAACAATTGCCAAACTTGGTGAGAATGCACATTATTTTGTAAATGATGTAACCGATTTACCCTCGCTTGAAGGTTTGGTTAATAATATCGAATTAACGCTTGGCTACATTGATATCTTAGTTAATAATGCAGGTGTAAATCTCAAAAAAAATGCCCTTGAAGTAACAGACGATGATTTTAGCCGAATAATTCATACAAATCTTAATGCTGTTTTTGCTCTCACTCGTACTTGTGCTTCACGAATGATTGCACGAAAAAGTGGTTCTATCATTATGATTTCGTCAATGGCAGCGTATTATGGCATTGATAGAGTTGTGGCTTATGCAGCATCAAAATCTGGTGTTGAAGGGATGGTTAAGGTGTTAGCTTCTGAGTTTTCACCCCACAATGTTCGTGTAAATGCCATTGCTCCTGGTTTTATCGAAACCAACATGATGAAAACCGCAATGAGCAGCGACCCCGACCGCATGAATCGTGCGTTGAATAGAACACCGATGGGAAAATTTGGAAAACCAAGTGACATAGGCTGGGCAGCAGTATTTTTAGCGTCAGATGCCGCACGATATATAACTGGTGTTTCGCTTCCAATTGATGGCGGAAATTCTATTGGATTTTAATATTTAAAAAACTATATACAAAGTAATAAAATGAAATTAATCAGAAATACAATTACGTTAACCCTTATTTGTACTGCAATTGTCTCTTTCGGACAGGTTAAAAAACCACTTTCGCAGCCTTTAGTTTCCCATATTTTTACTGCCGACCCATCGGCCCATGTTTTTAATGGCAAAATTTATATTTATCCATCACATGACATCGAATCAGGCACTAAAGAAGATGATGAAGGAGGCCATTTCGATATGAAAGATTATCGTGTTTTATCAATGGACACGCCCCAATCGAAGGTGAAAGATAATGGTGTTGCTCTTGATATTAAAGATGTAAAATGGGCAGGACGACAAATGTGGGCTCCAGATGTAGCATTAAAAAACGACACTTATTATTTATATTTTCCTGTAAAAGACAAAGAAGATATTTTTAGAATGGGTGTGGCAACAAGTAAAAGTCCTGTTGGCCCATTTAAAGCTGAAAAGGAGCCAATCAAAGGGAGTTACAGCATTGACCCATGCGTTTTTAAAGATATCAATGGGAGTTATTATATGTATTTTGGTGGAATATGGGGCGGACAATTACAGCGTTGGAAAAACAATGTTTATCAGGGCAAAACCGATAATCCAAAAAAAGGTGAATTGGCTCGTTTACCACGCATCGCAAAACTTTCAGCCGACATGAAAAGCTTAGCTGAAGAGGTGAAAGAAGTGAAAATATTAGACGAAAAAGGAAATCTTTTTATGGAAGATAATAACGACAAACGTTTTTTTGAGGCCGCTTGGGTACACAAATACAAAGGAAAATACTATTTTTCCTACTCAACAGGCGACACTCATAATATTTGTTATGCAATTGGAGACAATCCCTATGGACCATTCACTTACAAAGGTATTGTACTAAATCCAGTTCAAGGTTGGACAAACCATCATTCAATCGTTGAATTTAAAGGAAAATGGTTTCTATATTATCATGATACACAAATTTCGGGTAAAACTCATTTAAGAAACGTCAAAGTTATAGAGTTGAAATACAATCCTGACGGAACGATTCAGACCATAACTGCTTATTAATAATTCTTCAATTTACAGTTAGAAATTTTACATTTAAAACTATTTATCAATATTTACAAAATGAAAAAAGTACCTATGTTTTTCTCCTTGTTTTATAGTCTTTGTCTTTTTGCTCAAAAAGAAGACCAAACAAAAGGCTTAAAAGATTATTATAAAAACTATTTTCCAGTGGGTGTAGCGGTTACTCCTCGCATGATGGATGTTGGTGATGAATCAAACTTAATTTTGCAGCAATTCAATAGCATTACCGCTGAGAATGCAATGAAAATGGGGCCAATTCACCCCGAAGAAAGTCGTTATAACTTTGCTCCTGCTGATAAAATTGTTGATTTTGCACAAAAAAATGGTCTAAAAATAAGAGGACATAACTTGTGTTGGCATAATCAAACTCCAAATTGGTTTTTCACAAAAGATGGTCGAGATGTGACAAAAGATGAGCTTCTGGCTCGTTTGAAACAGCATATTACTGAGGTTGTAGGTCGTTATAAAGACGAAATTTATGTTTGGGATGTGGTGAACGAAGCCGTGCCCGATGGCGGTACAGATATTTACCGAAAATCTAAGTTTTATGACATAATTGGCGAAGAATACATTGCCAAAGCATTCGAATATGCTCACGAAGCTGACCCCAAAGCCTTACTTTTTTACAATGATTATAACACAGAAAATAAAGTTAAAAGAGAAAAAATCTATCAACTTTTAAAAAATTTGAAAGAAAAAGGAGTGCCGATTCATGGCGTTGGTTTGCAAGGGCATTGGTCAATTTATGAGCCTTCTGCTGCCGATTTAGATGAGTCTATCACAAAATTTGCTTCGTTAGGTTTACAAATCCAAATTACAGAATTAGACGTTTCGGTTCATGCAAAAGAACACGCTAGAAGAGATCACCGACCAAGTGATGATGTCAGTATTTTTGGCAATGAAGTGGAGCAAAAGCAAATCGAGCATTATAAAATGCTTTTTGAAGTTTTTCGTAAACATAAAGATAAAATCACAAGCATTACTTTCTGGAATTTATCAGATAAATCGACTTGGCTCGATAATTTCCCAGTGCCGAATCGAAAAGACTATCCTCTACTTTTCGACCAAAATTTAAAACCTAAAAAAGCCTTTTCGGAGGTAGTAAAATTCCAATGAAATAAAGTTAAAAAACAATACTTTTATGATTTTGTTTCGTTGGAAAACGAAAAAGTAGTAAATTTATATGATAATATGTATAAAAAAACGCAAAAAAGACATACAAATTATTTTTTTTTATTATGTTTACAGTCATATAATACCGATTGAATCATAACTATAACCACTCTGATATGAAAGATGTATTCTTTTCATATACCTTTTAGAATTTATATGCCCAAAATCTTTACTTTACCAGTACACTCAAGTAGCAGAGGAGATTTGACTGTTTTTGAAAATATCTTGCCCGGCTCGCTCAAACGTATCTTTTATATCACAAATGCTGATGGAGAAACCCGTGGTGGGCATAGGCATATTAAAGCATGGCAAGCACTAATGTGCGTACAAGGTACTTGCGATATTTATGTGGAAACACCAAACAAAAAATTTGTATTTAGTTTGGATGAACCAAACAAAGTATTAGTCTTAGAACCACAAGATTGGCATACTCTCGAAAATTTTTCAGAAAACGCCATTGTTTTGGTGGTATCCAATGAAAACTATAGTCCTGAAGATTATATTTATCCAAGTTATAGTGATACCTTAAAGTCTTCTGAACTTAATGAATTGTCATCAAAGAAGGGTTGATGTTGTAATCAACCCTTCTTTTTCTTAGTATTTCTCTAATCAAATTTCTGTCCAATGGTTATACCTTTCCAATCGTCTGTACGAAATGGACTGGCAGGAAAGCCTTCGGAATTGTACAAATTTGCATCCTCAGGTGCATCTGCCCACGCATATCTCACAGAAATAGCTTTTTGTCCTTTAGGATGAAAAACTATTACTTTGTCGCCAACAATTTCAGATTTTGCATAGTAAAACACCCTATCTTCACCAGCTATTTCAAAACCTTTCAAATAACCAAATTTATCTTTTGTAGAAAGCCCTCGACCTATAAACTTGAATGAAACTATTACTTTATCCTTCTCAAATTTAGCAGATTCATACGTGGGTCCACTAGGAACAACGTCTCGACCATAATCATTTTTGAGAGCAATTGCAGCTAAACGCTTAGCAACATCTTGCTTATTAGTTGGATGAATGTCCTTCGGATTTCCAACATCTATTGTAACAGCCATACCTGTTTTTGGCAAACTCAAGGTCATGTTTTGAGCCTCACGCAATTCTGCCCAATTACTACCATGATTGCTATTTTGATAGCCACCAAAGCTGGATAACTGCACAAAATAGAATGAGAAATCTTCATTCCAATGCTTTCGCCAATCGTTTATCATTAAAGGAAAACTTTGACGGTATTGAAAGGCTCGCCCAGCATTCGTTTCGCCCTGATACCACAAAGCTCCACGAATGCTAAATGGTACAAGTGGGGCAATCATGCCATTATATATTGTTGTCCCGATGTTATTGCTCGAATGTGCATATTCGTGTTTTTCGGCAAAAGCTGGCATCAATTTCCATTCATTGGCAAGGCTTATTTTTTCATTGCCAGCACTTATAAATAAATCATCAGACGAACCGTTAATTCCTAATCCATACCAAGGAGTTTCAACCATATTGCCAAATTTTACTACCAATTGGTTTTTGCCTAATTTCCAGGTATTTGCAGGAATAGTTATTTTACGAATTCCTTTGAAAACTCCTGCTGAAACCAAATTTCCATTGATATAAATTTCGTTAAAACTATCTTGAATTCCTAAACCTAAAGTTGTTTCTTGCTTACTCAATTCTTCTGAAACTTCAACAGCACGAGCCATAAAACCTTTTCCACGAAATGCCCAAATACCTTTCCAGTCCCATTGCCCAAGCGGACTGCTAGCATTAAGCCATTTAGAAAAATCATAATTTGCTTCAATATATTTCATTTCGTCGATTTGGCTTGGTTGAAAATCGCTTCCAAAAAGTTTTTTACGAACATTTTGGTCGTGAAAAGCATCTGCATCTTTCCAATTGTTAGGTATTTTTTCAGCGTACGACTTAAATTCTTCATTTGTCAGCATAGCCTCTTTGCTAATCCATCCTTCTATTTGTGAACCACCCCAAGAAGAATGAACTAAGCCTATTGGAATATTAAGTTTTTGATACAACTCTCTTGCAAAAAAGAAACCAATCGCCGAAAAATTACCCACCGTTTCGGCGGAGCTAATTTGCCAATTGCCCGATTTTAAGTCAGCTTGTGGTAGCAACGTTACTTCCTGCTGGACAAAAAAATGCCTTATTTGAGGAGAATTAGCGTTTTTCTTTTCTTCTTTGAAATTATTGGCTTGCGAAACTTTAAATTCCATATTTGATTGTCCTGATAAAAGCCAAACTTCACCAATCAAAATGTCATTTAATTCCAATTTGCCCGAATTTGCCGAAACATTCATTTTATAGGGCCCACCCGCTTCCATCGCAGAAAAATTTACCATCCATTTTCCTGACGCATCAGCTTCAACACTTTGAGTTTGATTAGACAATGAAACACTAACTTTTTCGCTGGGTAAAGCCCAACCCCAAACAGGTATAATTTTCTGACGTTGAAGTATTACATGGTCGGAAAATAACCGAGCGAGTTTTAATTGGGCAAAACTTGCAAAGCCCAATATTAGAAAAAACAGGACTAACATTAAACGTTTCATAATAAGAATTAGGTGATGTATTTTACAAAATTACAATATTTTATCTATGCTTTTTAACATTTTAATACAAGCACGATCATTGTGGTAAAGACATTTCGAAAAGCCAATTTTGTAGTCGTTTTGCATTATAGAATAATCATCATTAACACCCCAAAACCGTAAGTCCAATAATTATGGAGTGTTGAACAAGGGCTAAAGCCACAAAATCCAGATACTTTTCAAGCAATAAACAAAGCACAGATTACCATCCACTTGGTGCCGCTGATGTCGAACATATCGGAAGCATTGCTCAAACCAAGCATATTCACGGCAATTTTTTATCGCCCAAGGAATTTAGAGAAAATTATTGGTGAACAAGAACGTTTGTTTAACAGCTAAATTTTAAAGCAAAGTATTGATTATCACTACTTTTCATTATTTTTTCAATTTAAACATTTTTAAAAATACGCCATTTGTCCAGCCAAAACCATCTTGATTTGGGTATTCTCCGCCACTTGCCTCGCTCATTTTATCAACATTATATTTTTCAGTCATTTTGCCGGTTTTTTCATAAACTTCCAAATTGAGATTACCCCAATTTGTTTTTATATTTTGGGCAAGCTTTGTTATATCATAATTTAACAAACCTTTAAATGCAATCCACTGTAATGGAGCCCAACCATTGGGAGCATCCCATTGTTGACCTGTATTTGTAAGTGTTGTTAGTAAACCTCCTTTTTTCAAGAATTTATCAGCTAATATTTGAGCTAACTTTTCAGCTTGGTTTTTAGTTGAAATACCAAAGAAAAGTGGATATGTGGCAGCCAAAGTAAAACGTTTTTTTGTTAAATTTACAACAAAATCATAGTCAAAATAAAAGCCTTGGGTTTCATCCCAACAATATTTCTGAATAGCTTCTTTACGATTTTGAGCCAAAATCGAATATTTTACAGCATTTTCTGCATCCATTTTAAGTGAAAAAGCCTCCGACAAAGTTTTTTCTAAATGAAATAGCAAGCAATTCAAATCAATTGGAATAATATCGGTGGTATGAATACCTTCGAATGAATTATCTTCTCGAAACCAGCGGCTACTAAAATCCCAACCCGACTCGGCAGCAGCTCGCAAATGCCTAAATAATTCTGCTGGTTTTTGTGTAGATTTATACGAAAGCTCCACGTCTTCTTTATAAGATTCTGGTCGTGGTGTATCGTTCTCGTCCCAAAAACGATTTAAAACTGAACCATCAGGCATCATTACTACACGAGCAACGGCATTATTTTCATTTGTTAATTTCTCTTTTCCCAACATCCAAAAGCGATACTCTTTCTCTAAATAGGAGAGATAATCAAGCAGCACTTTTTCACCCTTTTCAACGCTGAGAAGCCTGACCATCAACGAATAAAAAGGTGGTTGCGAACGCCCAATATAATAGGTACGATTTCCGTTGGGAATATGTCCAATTTTGTCTAATAAATAAGAAAAATTATCAACCATATTTTGTATCAAATCTATTCTTCCAGAAACTTGCAGCCCAAGCATGGTAAAAAAACTATCCCAATAATAAACTTCTCGAAAACGTCCGCCAGGAACCACATAAGGAAAAGGCAAAGCAATTAAAGATGAATTTTCTTGTTTTGGTTGACGAGTTAACACGGTCCAAAGTTTTTCAATATGCTCTTTAATACTTATATTCTTATCAGTTTTATAAGAAGTAGCATAATTTTCGGGCAATTCAAAATTTGCATTTACGAAGCTTTTAAGGTTAAAACTTGGTAAATCTTTATCATTTAAAAATTTTTCATTAATAAATTCCAATGCATATTTTGGCGTACAATCTGGGAAGGTTTTATTGTCAGGAAAAACATTTTGCATCTGTACAGCCTCAAACAAAAGCCCCAACTCGTGAATATATTTCATTATAATAAGATATTTAAAAAAGAATACGATTTTCGATTTTGGAACGAGCCATCGTTGCAATAACAATTAAAAAAAACACTGTCTATATTTAACTTCCACAAAGTCTTTTTCAATGTAATATTTAAATTATAAGGTGTTTTCATAATTATTGATTCCGAACTCACGTTGAATAATTTATAAAGTGCGAGTTGCTATTCATAAATCGCCAGTAAAAAATAGCAAATTTCAATGTCCTTCAGATGTATTAAACTCAATTGAAGTAGTTGATTTTTTCTGAATATTATTTAAAATAAACAAACAAATTGCCAAAATAGCCATCGGTATCAAGGCAAAATAAAATGCTTTTTCGCCACCAACGTTTTTGAATAAATAACCAACCAATCTTGAACCTAAAGTACCGCCAATTGCCGAGAAAAACACTAATAAAGATGCCATTGGGCTATGCAAAACTTTTTCGGTAGAACTCAAAACAATTGAATTTACTAATGGATATATTGGTGCTAAAAAAAAACCAATCAAAGGAAAAACATAAGCAATTATAGGCACATCAGTTAATGAATTAATTTCTTTGATAGCCAAATTATTGGTTTGTGGCAAAACGATAATCACCATTAAGCCAGCCCCAATCAAGCAAGCTACTAATAGTACAAGCCAATAAACTTTTTTAATCAAAATTGAAGACAAATATCGTCCTCCTGCAATAGAAAGCATTAAAATTACAGCCATAAAAACACTCAATTTCTCGGGCAAATGCAGCACTTTTTCGTTGAAAGTTGGCAACCAACTCATAATTCCTTGCTCAGTCATTACATACATAAAGGCCGCAATAGCAAAAACAGACACCAAAGGGCGTTTAAGTAAACCGACCATTTGCTTAAAATCATCACTAATATTCGTTCCTGGAATTTGATAATTAAGGCTCTTAAAATCTGCAAAAAGCAAGAAAACAAAAGAGATTGCAATCAAAGCAGCTACAACTAAATATACTCTTAACCAAGCATTAGGGTCTGTTTCACTATAAAAAAGAGGAAAACCAACAAATGCAACGGCTATTCCAATCATAAAAAAGCTTTCGATTGAACTCAAAAAACCTTTGTGTTCCTTATCGTTATTGACCAAAAGTCCTACTAATGAATAAACCGAAACTTTCACTACAGCAAACGAAATACCGACACAAGCAAATAAAATTCTAACTGAAGTAAAAGAATTACCAAAATACATTTGTAGGCAACCAGTAAAAACGAGTGCCAACGAAATTAACATTCCTCTTTTATAGCCTAATCTTGGTAAAAATGAGCCAATTAAAAATGAAACAAAAGCAATTGATAAATCTTTGAAAGCTTCGAGAGAACTTGCCGAAAGTTCATCAACATGATAAGTATTAATTGATTTTTGAATGAGAATCCCAACACTGTTTAAGAGCATTGCAAACACAAAATAATTGAGGTAAAGCGACAATTTGATTTTCCAGTTTTCCATAAGGTATATTTAGGACGGGTTATAAACTCAAGTTATATTAGACTTGTTGCAAAAAAAGCGAGCAAAATGCTCGCCTTTTAACTTCATCATAGGTTATTTTCTTAATCTTAAATCAAAATTCATCTTCTATAAATTCTGTAAACAAAATTGCAGGGATTTTATCAAAAAAAAAATACTTTTATTAAGAAACTTTAACACTATATTACTATTTTTATGAAAAATTTAATTATTCTAATCTTAATTGAGTGAAAACATCGTTCGAGCAAATACAAAACGACAAAGGAAGTTCATTTCGCCTACTAAATCAAAAAGTAAACGCCAATGATTTTCCATGGAATTATCATTATCACCCAGAATTTGAATTAGTATTGGTTTTTGATGGAAGAGGAAGAAGGCACGTTGGAAATCATTTGAGCTATTATGATGATGGCGACTTGGTTCTGATTGGTTCAAATTTGCCTCATGCTGGATTTGGGTATGATAGTATAGGTGAACATGAAGAAATTGTGGTACAATTTAAAGATGATTTTTTAGGGACTAATTTTTTTGATAAACCTGAAATGTTAACCATAAAAAAACTTTTTGAACGATCGCAACAAGGTATAGTTTTTTATGGCCATACAAAATCTATTATTTGTAACAAATTAAAGAAACTGCTACATCTTTCTCATTTTGAAAGACTTTTGGAGTTGATTTTGATTTTTCAGATGTTAGCTAAATCAGACGAATATGAATTGCTTAATAGTGCTGATACTCGCTACGATTTTAATCAAAAAGACCAAGTTCGCTTAAAACGAATATATGAATATGTTGAGCAAAACTACCAAAACCCGATTGAGATGAAAGCTGTTGCCAACCTTGCGAATTTGACTATACCCTCTTTTTGTAATTATTTTAAGAAGACTGTCAATCAAACATTTACCGATTTTATGAATGAATACCGTATAAACCAAGCCTGTAAATTATTGATAACCGAAAAAAGTATCACCGATATTTGCTTCGATTGTGGTTTTGCAAATGCTTCATATTTTAGCAAAGTTTTTAAGCAAATCAAAGGAAAAAGTCCTCTTCAATTTAAAAATTTGGTACTACGTAAATGAATTTTCAATGTATAGAAAACAAAAAACATTCGATCAACTTGTTTTAAAATACGCATTTTGGATAACAGATAAAATACCATTTTTCTATCATTCGCTCAATTCATCTCCCCGCAAATATTGTTCTCAAGGCGATATTTTACTCTTTCGGATTCGGTTTCTTGTCCTAATAAAAACATCATTTTAGTAATAGCTGCCTCTGTCGTAATGTCCGAGCCACTTGAAATACCAATCTCTTTCAATTTTGCACTTGTTTGGTAATGACCTTGCAAAACTCGTCCCCCATCGCATTGTGAAACATTAAAAATCACTACTCCATTTTTAGTTGCTTGCTGTAATTCTTCCAAAAACCAATCATCCGACGGAGCATTTCCTGCACCGTACGTTTCCAAAACCACACCACGTAAACCATTGGTATTCAAGATATTATGAATAATTTTTTGATTAATTCCGGGGAATAATTTCAAAATCACGACTTGTTCTTCCAATTTTTCATGTAAAATCAAAGGTAAATCGGGACGAAAAGGCAAAATAAATGGAAAATTAAAATCAATCGTTACACCCACTTCTGCCAAAGCAGGATAATTTTCCGAACGAAAAGCATTGAATTGGCTACT
>NZ_JAYWCU010000134.1:0-9578 GCF_043780375.1 Emticicia sp.
TTATTATAAAATTTTATTTTTTTCACCCCTCTTTAGGGCAGCAGCCATTGCTGGCTTGGGGGTTATCAATTTTATTATGTATCCGATACTCATACTCTCATTTACTGGACTCGTTACACTGTTTTTGGGTTTCCTAAAATCAAAGAAAATACTTTTACCTGCATCATTATTTTTTGTAGCACTTGCTTTCTTCTCTAACTTTATTGATTGGAATAAACCTGGTCTTTATTTTAGCAATATGCTCGAAGTGAGCAACCTTTCTATTCTTTTCACGTCAATCATATTGATTTCAGCATTTTTGATAATGGCTTTATCAAAAGGCTTTATTGATGATTCACACGCTCATCCTGCCGAATACTTTGCAATCATGCAATTTTCGCTTGTTGGAGCAATTATGATGACCAATTTTCAAAACCTGATAATGCTTTTTATCGGTGTCGAAATCCTTTCTGTATCAATGTATGTACTTACAGGTAGTGATAAAAGAAACATACGTGGAAATGAAGCCTCCCTTAAATATTTCTTAATGGGAGCATTTGCTACTGGAATTATGCTTTTTGGTATTGCAATGCTTTATGGAGCTAATTATTCCTTCAATATTAGCGATGCTCGCTCATGGTTGATGCAAACCCAAGTAGCCACTCGTTCAGTATTTTTATATGTGGGTGTTACTTTTCTATTGATTGGTTTGCTCTTCAAAGTTTCAGCAGCACCATTCCACTTTTGGACACCCGATGTTTATGAAGGAGCTCCTACAATTTTTACTACTTTTATGTCAACTATCGTAAAAACTGCTGGTTTTGCGGCTATTTATCGTATTCTTGAAGTGTCATACTCTCCAATATATGATTTTTGGTGGGTTATGATTATTGTTATGGCTGTTTTGAGTTTATTGATAAGCAATATCACAGCAGTAGCTCAGAGCAGTTTTAAAAGGATGTTAGCCTTTTCGAGTATTTCTCATGCAGGTTATATGTTGATGGCAATTGTGGGTTTAAGCAATAAAACAGGTACTTCTATCGTATTCTATTCTTTAGCCTATTCTTTGGCTACAATAAGTGCGTTTGGCGTGTTAATGATAGTTTCGCAAGAAAAATTAGTAAATGGTCGTCCAGACGAAAGTATTGCTGTTTTGAATGGTTTATCGAAGAAAAATCCATTTTTAGGCTTTGTTTTAGCAGTTTCAATGTTTTCATTAGCTGGAATTCCATTGACGGCTGGCTTTTGGGGAAAATTCTATGTTTTTGCAGATGCTGCTTCACGTGGACATATTTGGTTATTAGTGGTAGCAATTTTGATGTCGGCAGTTGGTATTTATTATTATTTTAAACCAATCATAGCTGCTTATATGAAAGAAGGTGATGGCGAAAATATTAAATTATCATCGTTTTATAAAATAATTCTTGGGTTTACTACCGCTGGCTCTATTTTACTCGGCTTATTTCCGAGTTTAGTACGCGAATTACTTTGATTTACTGAATAGTAAGTCAAGAGATTATCAACACTATTTTAAAATTTTCTGGACTAAATTTATTTGTGGAACTACTTAGTAAAATAAAAAATAAGGAATTAAGAAATTTTATTTCGTTCTTCTTGACCGCCGTTTTAGGGGCTGGCACAAACTTCTTGTCACAAATTCCCTATAAATCATTATTTCTAAATTTAGGTTATCAAGATAAGCCTGCTTTTAATCTGAGTGTATTTGCTGGTTATTTGACTGCGACAGTAGTTAGTTTTGTTCCTGCTAAAGTTTTTGCTTTCTCGGCAAAAGAATCAGGAAATTCAAAACGTGAATCGATTAAATTTCTAATTATTGCGATAATAGCTTTAGGCATCCAAGTAGGCGTTTCTTCGCTTGCCCTTGATTATATCGCAAATCGTCTTTTTTCTGACTTTTCACTTTTCTTGCGTGAAAAAGCTTCTCACTTAGTTGGCATGGGTTTTAGTTTTTTTGCGAACTATTACGGTCATAAGTTCTTGACTTTCAGAAGTACGGGTATTTATGATAAAATAAAGACTCGTTCTGCCCGCTGATATTGTACAAATCCAAGAAAATATTGTTTCTTAAAAAGTATTTAAGAAAATTTTAAATTTTTTTTAAGAAAAACTTGCATCGTATCTTAAAATTGTCTTAAATTTGCAATGCGTTTCAAACCTCAAAACACCGCAAACAAAGACAATGAAAAAAATAATCGCAATCTTATTCGTAGCATGTGTAGCTTCTTTAGCTGCTTGTACTTCTAAAACAGCTGACACAACTGCTGATTCAACTATTGCTACAATCGATTCTACAGCTGCTGCTGCAACTGTTGCAATTGATTCAATTGCAACTGCTGCTATTGATACAGTTAAAAGTGAAGTTAAGAAATAATATTTCTTAATCAACATAAAAAAAAAGCCTTATTCGTCAAACGAGCAAGGCTTTTTTTTATGTCTTTAAATTTCAGGTATTAACACCTAAAGCTTGTCATCTTTTTGGGTTAACTTAAAGTTCTTCATTTGTTTTTTAATATAATAGCTTTAAAACCGTACACAAATATTAATACTTGGAGAAATTAGACGAGTAAAAGACAAACTCGCCTAATTTTGTAAAAATATATAATTATAATCGTACCTGTTTAGCTTATATGTGGTTAGTCTGTCTTGGAGAGTTTGTCAAAACAGACACTAAAAATCATAAAAAAATAGCTCGAAAGGACAGAAAAGACATCAGCCTTTTTCAGATTGGTTTGAGATGGATAAAGTCAGGACATTTTAAAATTAATCACCTTTTATCAGCTATACAATTTTGTGTACGGTTTTAATATAATAGCCTAAGATTAGTTCTATCTTCACTAAAATTTTAGATATTCCCTCTCGTTTATTTTCCGTTTTAGGAACGCTTAAAAAAAAAATGCTACCAATTTTTTACCTTCTCATTTACCAAATCTAATAAAAACTTTGTTTTTATGCCAATTTTTCCATTACTCAAAATACTTTTATCTATTTGGGTGATGGGTAAAACTCGTTTTGTAGTGCTGGTCGTAAAAACCTCGTCGGCGGTGAAAAGTTCTTTCAACTCAACATTACGTTCTTCGATTTTAAAATGACTTTTTGCTAATTCTAAAACAAAACGGCGAGTAATTCCTCGCAAAACTTTTCGATTTGGTGTAATAAGTGTATCACCTTTGAAAAGAAAAACATTACTTCGACTCAATTCACTTATGTAGCCTCGTTTATGAAACAATACATCAGTGGCATTGGCTGCTTTAATATCGGCTTGCAAAATCATTAAATGCTTATAATCAATGCTTTTTATTTCGGGTAAGTCTCGCACATAATCGTGAGTAATTACTTTTATGCCTGTTTCATAATCTTGGGGTTTCACAGGATGAATATCTTCGCTGATGATAAGCAAATTTGGCTTAGTCATGCTCATGCTATCACTCGAATAGCCACCCGTCAGAATAAATCTTATGGCACAATTGTCTAAACCACTTTTCTCAATCAAACTTAGCACTACTTTATTGGCTTCTTCTTTTGAAATCGGATTGGGTAAACACATCAATTTTGCCGAACGTTCGTAACGTTCCCAATACAAATCCCACTGAAATGGACGGCCATTGTAGGTAATAAAATAGTCGAAAAGTCCGTAGCCTCGAAGTAGCCCTAAATCAGTAATATGAATATTTGTTTCTTCTACGGGGCAAATATTGCCATTTAGATAACAGTGGTGCATTGGATGAATTTTGAATGAGTGAATGATAAAATTTTTGAATGAATAAAATACAAATGTGACGACTGTTCTCACATTTTTCAAATATCATTTACTACTTTTTTACTTCAAAGAAATCGCCTTTATTCCATGTTGGTCTTGCTGGATTTTGAGCGATTAAATAGCTAATCAAAAAATTGACTTGGGCATATTTTTTTCCAGCCGACCAAACAAAGCCATTTGTTATTTCATCAGAAGGCTTATGATAATTTGCTTCTCGCCATTTTTTTACTTTTTCTGCCAAATTTAAGCTTGGATTGCTAAATCTATAACCATATTTTATATGTAAGGCTGGAATTCCTGCTTTTACAAAATTATATTGGTCACTTCTTACAAATCGACCTTCGCTTGGGTCGGGGTCTGGCTCGACCTCTAATTTTACTAAACTTGCTGCTTGCTCTACTACTTTTTGTAAGCTGCTATGTTCAGCACCCAATGGAGCTACCGACTCTAAAGGGGCAAGCAATGTGGGCATATCGGTATTGATATCGGCTACGATTTGTTGCTTTGGTACAGTTGGGAAAGCTGCAAAATATCCTGAACCCAAAAGCCCCATTTCTTCGGCAGTTACAAGCAAGAAAAGCAACGAACGCTTTGGTTTTTTGGTTACTGTGGCATACATTCTGGCAATTTCTAAGGCACAAGCTACACCCGAAGCATTGTCGTGAGCTCCATTATAAATCGAATCTCCATTGATGGGCTTACCAATGCCTAAATGGTCGAGATGTGCCGAGTGAATAATGTATTCTTTCCTTAATTTTGGGTCAGAACCTTCCAATTTTGCTACTACATTATAACTAACAACGTCTTCAAATGTGCTTTCATAATGTCCACTGATAGTACTTTTTAATGCTTTGCTTACATATTTTCCTTTTTCGAGTTGTTGCCAAGTGCTATCAAGCATATTATTTTCGGCACGCATCAAACCCTGTAATGTTGGTACAGAAATACCCCCAGCAACCACAATATTTCCGCCCAAAACCGATGCCGAACTTGCTCTTTTTCCTTTAGCAGTAACCGATGCCGAAACACCATTTGAAACCATATTATTGGCGGCGGCCTTGAACTGCACCATGCTGGTTGCATAATTACAAACCAATACACCAATTGCTCCGTTTTTCACGGCAAATTCTTGCAAAGTAGCAGGATATTGTAAATGTAGCTTCACATTAGTAGGAAGGTTTTCGGGAACTCTACGTAATATGACAACAATTTTACCTTTGACATCAATATTTTTATAGTCTTGAAGATTAATTTGCGGAGCATCAAAACCAGCCCCAACAAAAACCAAAGGAGCGTTAAAATCAACAGATTTTCTTTCAGGATGTGGGTAAATAGATAAATCATTTCCAAGAGTTAGCTCTTGTTTTTTTCCATCGGGCAGGGTGAGAATAAATTTGGCAGTTTCTTTCACTAATTTTGTTTTTCGTAGCAAGACTTTTTGGGTATATGTTCCATTTTCTCCTGCTGGTTTTAGCCCCATTTCTTTGTATTGTTTCACTGCATAATCAACCGCCATTTGATAACCTTCTTTTCCTGGAAGTCTGCCTTTTAGTTTATTATCTGCTAAATAAGCCACATGGGCTTTGATTCGGTTGGTGTCTATTTTGTCAATTTCTTTTAAAATTTGCTCAGAAACCAAACTTTGAGCGTTGGCTGATAAGGCAAAAAGACAAAAAAGTAGTAGAAAAGTATTTTTCATATTGTTAGTTTAAGATTTTTTATCAAAAGTAAAGTTTCTTGCTTAAAGCTACGCAACCCACAAGCATTTTTTTGCATCTGTGGTTAGATGTGCCAGCCAATAGCATCAAAATGGATTTATATTTCGGGTAATACGATGCAATTGGAGGTTCGTTCAAATCAAATAACGAAGGAGTCAAAAATCAAACATCGTTTACACTTAGCACAAAATACGACGCATTAGTAAAAGAAATGGTAATGCGATTTGAAGAGGCAGTGAGAATAGCGAGGAGGTGAGTTCCTTATGTTTATATAAAAAAACCAAAGAGTTTAAGCCTTCGGTTTTTTTATATTTATTGTCAAATCCTACTGCAATTTCCTATACTTTATCCTCTTCGGAGTCAAATCATTACCTAAGCGTTTTTTACGATTTTCTTCATATTCCGAGAAATTTCCTTCAAACCAATATACTTGCGAATCGCCTTCGAAAGCTAAAATATGCGTCGCAATTCTATCTAAAAACCAGCGGTCGTGAGAAATAACTACTGCACAACCAGCAAAGTTTTCTAACCCTTCTTCTAAAGCACGAAGCGTATTGATGTCCAAATCGTTGGTTGGCTCATCTAAAAGCAATAGATTTCCCCCTTCTTTGAGCATCATTGCCAAATGCACTCGATTTCGCTCTCCGCCCGAAAGGATTCCTACTTTTTTCTCTTGGTCTCCTCCTTGAAAATTAAATCTACTTACGTATCCACGAGCATTTACTTGTTTGTTTCCAAGCATTACCCATTCATTTCCGCCAGAAATTAACTCATAAACCGATTTTGCGGGGTCAAGTTGGTTATGTTCTTGGTCAACGTATGAAAGTTTTACCGTTTCACCTACTTCAAAAGTACCAGCTAATGGTTTTAACTGCCCTGTAATTAATTTGAAAAGGGTTGTTTTTCCAGCACCATTTGGCCCGATAATGCCGACAATACCATTTTGTGGCAAACTAAAATTCAAATCTTCATAAAGCAAACGGTCGCCAAAACCCATTTTTACGCCTGTTGCTTCAATTACTTTATTGCCCAAACGTGGACCTGGTGGAATAAAAAGTTCGAGTTTATCTTCTCTTTCTTTCGAGTCTTCACTCACCATTTTATCGTAAGCCTGCAAACGAGCCTTCGATTTTGCTTGACGAGCTTTTGGAGCCATTCGCACCCATTCCAACTCTCTCTGCAAAGATTTTTGGCGTTTCGACTCGGTTTTTTCTTCTTTTTCTAAGCGATTTTGTTTTTGTTCGAGCCAAGAAGAATAATTTCCTTTCCACGGAATACCTTCGCCTCTATCCAATTCCAAAATCCATCCTGCCACATTATCCAAGAAATAACGGTCGTGAGTAACCGCAATGACAGTTCCTTTATATTGACGCAAATGCTCTTCCAACCAAAGCACCGATTCGGCATCAAGGTGGTTGGTAGGCTCATCTAAAAGTAAAACATCAGGTTGTTTCAAAAGCAAGCGGCAAAGAGCAACACGGCGTTTTTCACCACCAGAAAGATTGGCTACAATAGCATCTTCGGGCGGACAACGCAGAGCATCCATTGCACGTTCAAGGCGAGTATCTAACTCCCAAGCATCAAATGTGTCTAATTTTTCCTGCACTTCACCTTGTCGAGCAAGTAATTTATCAAAATCAGCATCGGGTTCACCAAAAGCTTCATTTATGGTATCAAACTCTTTCAATAAATCTACAATTTCTTGCACACCTTCTTCCACAATCTGACGAACGGTTTTTGTAGGGTCGAGCGTTGGCTCTTGTTCCAACATCCCAACGCTGTAACCTGGCGAAAAAACGACATCACCATTGATATTTTTGTCAATACCTGCAATGACTCGTAGAAGCGTAGATTTTCCTGAACCGTTGAGTCCAAGAACGCCGATTTTTGCTCCGTAAAAAAAAGAAAGATAAATGTTTTTTAAAATTTGACGGCTTGGTGGAATGATTTTACTCACTCGTTCCATAGAGAAGATAATTTGTTCAGACATCGTTTAAATACATTCGTTAGACATCAATTTTTATTGTTTTTATTAAATTATTATTGAAAACAATAAAAACTGTGTGTTTTAATTATTACATTTAATAAATTTTTATGCAAATATCGCTAAACCTATTTGCATTATACAAAAAAACCACGAATTTTACCAAATAAACCACCATCCCCCTTGACTCACAAGCCATGTGATTTTTATTATGAAAGGCGTAACATTAGAAAACGAATATGCTTACATAAATGAAGGTAAGGTATTCTTAAAGGGCTATTTAGATATGCCCGACCGACAAATCGGAGAAGTAAAACGCACAGAAGAAGAGGCTTTCCAGTATTTCATTAATCGTTACCAAATTGCGGTAAATAAGGTTATTCAATTGAAATCTGAGATTACCGAAGCCCAAAATAAGGGCTCTTTTTTAACAAAACTTACGCAGCTACGCAAACGATTGCTAAACTTCGATGGAATTGGCGATTTCATCCCATTGCTCAACACTTTAGATGAGCAAGAAGACGTTCTTCGTGGCTTGATTGTAGGCAATCAAGCTAATAACCTTACTATCAAAGAAGCATTAGTTGAAGAAGCCAAAGAAGCCAAAGAAGATGTTGATTGGAATATTGTAGCCGAAAAACTGCAAGATATCAAAACTCGTTGGATTCGCACGGGCCCTGTTGACAAACCTTTTCAAGAAGAAATCGAAACCACATTTAGAGAGGTTTTAGATGATTTTTACCAACGCAGAAAAGCTTTCTATGAGGAACAAAATCGCATTATTGGCGACCGCATGGAAAAGTACAACGAGCTGGTAAGAGGAGCAGAAATGCTATTCAGAATGGGCAATTGGGAGCTATCTTTTGCCGAGCTCAAGCGTCTTCAATCAGAGTGGAGAAATGTGGGCGACGTGCCACCAAAGCGATTAAAATACGAATTCCGTCGTTTCAAGAAACTAACTACGCTTTATTACGAAAAATACTGTGCAGCCAAGGGTATTCAAATAAAGATTCGTGTTGACCCACGTGTAGAGGCTCAACAGAAAATGATGGAAGAAGCCGAACAATTAGCCGAAGCTAAAGACATTTTTGCATCAACCGAGCGTGCAAAAGTAATGCTTAATGATTGGAAAAACATCAAAGTCCCATCTCACTTAGCCGTGCGAAATGTTGCAGAACGCTTCAGAGCTGCGTGTGATAAGATTTTTGAGTTGAGTTATCTAATGAAAGTTGTTACTCGCAAATTACCTAACTATAATTATTTGAGTGAAAAACAACAAACCTTGACGAAATTCCGTGAAATGGAAAATATTGTGATTCGTGCAAGAGGGGAGTTGAAAATATTGATAGAAAGCAACGAAGGAATTTCGCAAGGGCCAGATTTAGATAAAATAACGAATTCTAATATTCAGACTCAAAAACGTAAGTTATTGATGAAAGAAGTAATTTTAGAAGAATTGAGAAGAGCAGCTCAGTAAAAAAAAGTAATTTTTTTTTACTGCACGCTTGCGTTTTTATATAAAAAGTCTTAATTTTGCACTCACAAGTACAGGATGACCCATAGTATAATGGTAGTACGACAGTTTTTGGTATTGTTTGTCTAGGTTCGAATCCTGGTGGGTCAACAACTTTAAAGAGTAAAATTTGATTAATCAAGTTTTACTCTTTTTGTTTTTCAGGGGTGATACTAAATTGATTTTTACTTTTTAAATTCTGCAAATAAAAAAAGTCACCATATTGAAGATAAGGATCAAGCAGGAAAGTTAGGGATTTAGAGATAAATTTTTAATAGCCAAAACAAGAAAAAATTAATAGATAGTATGCTCCTAAACCGATTTCTAAAAGCCTTTATCCTTGCATGGTTTGCAGCTGCGATTGAATGATTTGAAAGCTGCCTTGGGTAGTATTAAACAAATTGGCGTAAAGTTACATGAAAGACAGATAACTAATTGATAGTCAATTAGTTATCTCTTAAAAAGTCATTTCTCGTCAATTTTAGCTTTACTTTGCGGAATGCCGCCCATATTCAAAATTTTATAAACGGTAGCCGTAGAAGGAATTTTGAAAGCCTTCATAATATCTCGAATACTTCTTTCTTCTTTGTAAGCACTGACTACCAT
>NZ_JAYWCU010000135.1:0-14354 GCF_043780375.1 Emticicia sp.
TTCTTTAGTTTAGGTTTTAGCGTTGTCAATCAAAATGGTAATGCAAAAGGTATTGGCAGCATCGGAAGATTTAGTTGGGGTGGTTATTTCAACACCAATTATTGGGCAGACCCAAAAGAAAAAATTATTATGATTTTGATGAAACAAACCCAAGCTGCACCAGATGGTGGCTCAGAAGGAATATTCACAAGACTCATTTATCAATCAATTGATGATTAAGAATTTACATTCATCTACACAAGTACCCAATTGGTCGTTAATATATTTATACGACTAAACTATCTATAAATTTATATATCTAAGGATAGTACTTCTAAAATTTACTTTTTATGAAAAAACTATTCCTTCAAATAACCATATTTTTTGCTGTATCAATCAATATTTTTGCTCAAACGGTTGAAATTTCGGGAAGCATTTACGATTCAAAAAGCAATGCTCCTGTATCGGGTGCCAGTATATTATTGATTAATACCAGAGATAGTACCCAAGGTAAGGGGGGGTTGGCAAATGCCGAAGGGCTTTTTATATTACAGAATGTGCAAGCGGGCTCTTATCGTTTGCGTATTACCTCAATTGGTTATGCAAATCTTGAAACTAGAGTTTCTGTGGGCAACACAGCCAAAAACTTAGGCATTTTGAAACTTTCTGAAAATACCAGTCAATTAGGTGAAGTAATTGTTCGTGAAAAACAAATAAGAGTTGAGCAAAAAGGCGATACGATTCAATATAATGCCGATGCATTTAAAACTAATCCCGATGCTACTGCCGAAGATTTAGTCAAGAAATTGCCTGGTGTAACCATCGAAAATGGAGTAGTGAAAGCACAAGGCGAAGAAGTAAAAAAAGTAACGGTTGATGGACAAGAATTCTTTGGTGATGATGCCGCCTTGGCACTCAAAAACCTACCTGCCGAAGTGATTGATAAAGTACAAGTTTTCGACCGCTTGAGCGAGCAATCACAGTTTACAGGTTTTGATGATGGAAACGCAGTCAAAACCATCAATATTACTACTCGTCAAAACAAAAACAATGGTCAATTTGGTAAATTGTACGCAGGCTATGGCGAAAATGAACGTTATCAGTCTGGGGTAAGCGTCAATTTTTTTAAGAAAGACCAACGACTAACCCTTATTGGTTTGTCGAATAATATCAACCAACAGAATTTCTCAAATCAAGATATTTTAGGTGTACTGGGCTCTTCAGGTGGTGGTGGCGGCGGTGGACAAGCAGGAGGCAATCGAGGCGGTGGGGCTCCTCAAGGTGGTGGCGGTGGTGGCCCGAGAGGTGGTGGCGGTGGACAAGGTGGCGGTGGCGATGCCAGTAGTTTTATGGTTGGGCAACAACCTGGAATTGCCAAAACTACATCTATTGGTCTGAATTATAGCGATAATTTAGGCAAAAAAGTAAAATTGAATAGTAGTTATTTTTTCAATGGGGCAAATAATGGCAATTCTGGAATTACACAACGTGAATATCTTGGCACTCAGCCACAGACCTATAATGACACGAGTGCTACCAGAAACAAAAACCTTAATCACCGTGCTAATATTAGACTCGAATACACAATTGATAAAAATAACTCCCTAATTTTTACTCCCCGCATCAGTTGGCAAGGCAATAACGCTATATCTTCGCTTTCAAGTCAAACCAATTTGAGAGGCCAAATATTGAATACCAATCGCTCCAATAATAATTCCGAAAACAATGGTTTTAATTTCTCTGGAGAATTACTTTTTAGGCACCGATTTACAAAAAATGGTCGTACGCTTTCAATCAATTTAGGCGAAAACATTAACGACCGCACAGGTATTAATTCACAATATTCGAAAAGTCATTATTTTTCTCCACGAGATACGGTACAAATTGTTAATCAACAAACTAATTCAATTACCAATAGTAATAGGGTTTCGGCAGGTATCACTTATACCGAACCAGTTGGCAAAACAGGACAGGTGCAGCTGGAACACAATATTTCGTATAATATGAGCAGTTCGGATAAAAAAGTGAATGCTTTTGACGAAAAAATACAGACCTATTCGATTCTTAAACCTTCTCTTAGTAGCGTTTTTAATAATGATTATTTGACCAATCGCACAGGACTAAGCTATCGAATTCGTGATAAGCAGTCATTTTTTACTCTGGGGGTTTCATACCAAAATGCACTATTGGCAAGCGAACAAACTTACCCTACTGCACAAAATGTCAAATATTCGTTTAATAGCATTTTGCCAAATGCGATGTTTAATTATCGTTTTGAAAACAAGGCAAATCTTCGAGTTTTTTACCGAACCAATACCAATGCTCCATCGGTCAATCAATTGCAAGGCGTTATCAATAATAGTAATCCAACGCAACTTTCAACTGGAAATCCTGATTTGAAACAAGATTACAGCCATTCACTTTCAATGCGTTATGGTGTTACGAATGCAAAAACCGCTCAAAACATCAACCTTTTTGTCAATTTCGCTTATTCAAACAATGCCATTGTACAATCTACTTTTATTGCCGACAAAGATTATAAATTAGCCGACGGAATCACACTTTTTAAAGGCTCACAACTCACAAAACCTATCAATCTTAATGGCATGATGAATATTCGTACTTTCATTAGTTATGGACTTCCTGTATCGAAATTAAAGTCAAATCTTAATTTTAATGCTGGGGTGAGTTATAATAAAAACCCTAATCTGATAAACGATATCAGTAGTTTTACGAATAATTATGGCATAAATGGTGGCATGGTTATGAGTAGTAATATGAGCGAAAAATTGGATTTTACGCTATCCTACTCTCCTACTTACAACATTGTAAGAAATACCGCCCAAGCAACATTAAACAGTAACTTTATATTTCAAACTACCTCAATTAAAATCAATTGGTTATTTGGCAAAGGATTTTTATTCCAATCGGAAGCAGTCAATCAGGCTTATTCTGGTTTGGGAACCGGCTATAATCAAAATTTTACACTTTGGAATGCAGGTTTTGGCTATAAATTCCTGAAAAAACAAGCAGGTGAATTACGTTTCAATGTATTTGATTTATTGAATCAAAACAATAGCATCAGCCGAAACATCAATACCGCCTACATAGAAGATGCCCGCAACCAAGTTTTGGGGCGTTATTATATGGTTACTTTTACTTATAGTTTACGAAATTTTAGATTGTAAAACTTTTAGTCTTAACTTTGAGCTACGATAATATAAAAAAATTAGCTTAGCTACAATTTAGAAAAATGAAAGAAAAACTACGTGTTTGTGCTGTTTTCGATATTGGAAAAACCAACAAAAAATTACTCATTTTTGACCAAAATTATCGAATAATTAAGGAAGAACAAACACAGTTTGAAGAAACCTTAGACGATGATGGTTTCCCGTGCGATGATTTGATTCGACTGAGTAATTGGTTGAAAACCAGCTTTGAAAGCATTTTACAAAATACTGATTCGTATGAAGTAGTTGGACTAAATATTTCGGCTTACGGGGCAAGTTTTGTTCACCTCAATTCGGATCGAAAACCAATAACTCCGCTTTATAATTATCTAAAAGATTTTTCAAAAAAACTATATAAGCAGTTTATAGAAAGTCATGGCAACGATGTTTTTACGACAACGGCATCTCCCGAATTAGGGATGTTGAACTCAGGGCTGCAAATATTTTGGTTAAAAAACGAAAAGCCAGAAGTCTTTCATCAGATACGTTATTCACTGCATTTGCCTCAATATTGTAGTTTTCTGTTTACTCACCAGCCTGTTTCGGAGATAACGAGCGTAGGCTGTCATACTACCCTGTGGGATTTTCAGAAAAACGATTACCATGCATGGGTCGAAGCCGAGCATTTGCATTCGGTGCAACAGAAACCACTCCCGTCTAATACTATTGACTCTTCCAATAAGCTAATGGCCGTGGGAATTGGTATGCACGACAGTTCGGCTGCCTTAGTGCCTTACCTAAAATCGTTCGACGAAAAATTTATTTTGCTTTCAACTGGTACTTGGGCAATTAGTATAAATCCATTCAATGATGAACCATTGACACAAGTCGAATTGCAAAAAGATTGCTTATGTTTCCTTAATTATGAAGGAAAACCAGTAAAAGCCTCTCGCCTTTTTGCAGGAAACGAACACGAAAGACAAATCAAGCACTTAGCAGAATATTACGAAAAAGAGATTAATTATTACAAAAAAGTAAAATTCGACCCCGATTTGGTTCGGTTGCTTCGCATTAAATTTAAACAAGCCACACCCGATACTGCCGATGTGGGTTTATTGAAAGATTGCCCATTTGTAGAGCGTAATATCAATTTGTTTAAAACCTACGAAGAGGCATATCACCAATTTATGCTCGATTTGGTTGCTCAACAAGTAGCATCATTAAGTTTGGTAATGGGACGCACCAACCCAAAAAAGATTTTTGTGGATGGTGGTTTCTCTAAAAACGAAATCTATATGAGTTTGCTCGCCGAAACCTATTTTAATAAGCAAGTTTTTGCCTCCGAAATCGCCCAAGCCTCGGCATTAGGAGCAGCTTTGGTGATTCACGAGCATTGGAATAACAATCCTATTCCTGAGCAATTGATACAATTGAAGAGATATTTTTAAATTTCAAATTTTCGTTATTTCATTCAAATATTTTCAATGCTTATTCTACAAATAGCTTATTGTCAAATCCTTACATGACATTTTATTTCTAAATTTTTATATTTATAGTTGCTTAGATATAAACCAAAACTGTTAGCCGCAATTTAAGGGAGTCACATAAACAACAAAAAAGACTGGGTCAATATGCCCAGCCTTAATCCTATTGAATCCACACAACTTTTATGAAAATCTATACTAATTCTTATGTTCTCTGCTACAAATTTAGAACAATCCTTTAAATGAAACATTAAGATTAAATTAAAAAGCAATTAAAACGACTGGCTTATACATACAAAAAAAAGGACTGGAGTAAATAACTCCAGCCTTTCCCGCTACTAAATCCACACAACTTTTATTTTAATGCTTTTTTTCTATAATATATGACGTTAAAATTATACAAAAGGTTGCACAATTTTTTTTATAATTCATTTTTGATTCAAATGTAAAAAAAATATATGTTGCTACAAATATTTTATAAAAATACTTTTTTAATAATAGAGCAAATATATAAAAAATTCGAGGAAAAAGCAAGAAAATTTACAATTTTATATAACCTAATTTGTTAATATTTCTTTTTTTTATTGAAAATCCAACGATAGGTATCTTTAAATATAGCAGACTGAAGCTCGGCTCCGACACTAAAATATAAACCATCATAGTTTTTGTCAACGTGCTGTTGCACAAACGCATATCGGTATCCTCCACTTACTGCTAAACCCACCCAACGTGTGGCTTTCCATCCAACATATAAACCTGCTTGTACCGGTATAAAATAATCGTCTCGTTTCCAAACTTGTATTTCGTCAAGCAAACTTACTCCTTGATTTTTTGTAGCACCAATACCCACCTCAATAGGTATGCTTATACGCCAACGTTTAGTATTTACAAAATTTTTCCAAAACATAAAGCTAAAAAAATATAAGTCGGTTTTGGTATAATAATCAAGGTTGACTCGTTTGGCAGAGTTTTTTCTTAAATCAAGTAAACGTAAATATGAGTTAAAACTTAGCCAATAATATCCAACAGTAATTTGGTGTCTTTTTTTTCCTACTGCGATACCTGTATTTACTCCCCAAATATTTACTCGCTTATGTGCTACAAAAGAGTTTCGAGCATCCCAATTAATAACCAAACTTACTCCTGTTCGTAGGCTATCAGTATCCCTAACTATAACACTATCAGCTACTTGTGCAGCTATTTTTGAAGAAAAAGGCATCAAAAATAGACATAAAGTAACAATTTTTAGTTTTTGAAAAATTGTTGGTAGATATAATTTTATCACTGGATCTAATAAAATTAATAAACGTTTTATTATAAAATATATTTTATAAGTACATCTTTGCTCGAAAAAAGCTACTTCTAACTGTTACTTTAATTGCCTCACAAAGCAGTAGTTAGTCTGTAACTTTAATTAAAAAAATCCAAAAACAAATAAGCAATTCAAAGTGTCAATCCAATAGTATTTCAGACTTTCGGGTTGAGTATTTGTAAAAAACAAAGGCTCAAAGTTCCTAATACAAATATTTTTTGTGGTGATAGTTTTGCTTAAAAAGCGTTTTTTGATAAAAAGAATAGTGTAATAAAGATTTTTATATAGGTTACAAAAACTACTTTTTTAGAAATAATGACTCAAAAAACTATTTTTGCATTTCAAATACAAATGTATTTTTAACTGCAATCACTTCGGCAATTTTTGCAAAAACAATTTTTGGAATATCAATTTTATGATCAACTAATTTTACATCAAAATTTGATACTAATGTTAAACTTGTTCCTTTAACGGTGAGTTTGCCCAAAATAGTTCGGTCTTGTTTTACGCCATGAATAGTAAAAATTCCTTTAGCAGTTATATTATAAACTCCATTTTTTGTAAAATCAATTTGTTCTTGAATTTTACCTGTGAAAGTACCTATTGGATATTTACTTGACTCCATATAATTTTCGTTGAAATGTTCTTGCATCAATTTGTTTGGAAACTGAAATTGATTCATTTGCATTTTTACTGCCACATCACCAGCTTCAACCTTAATGGCTGCTGTAACTTGCTTATTTAAAGCGGCTATGTTTTCAAGAGGAGCTTCAGAATAAAAACCAGTTTCACCTGCTTTTGCTATAAAAAGTTGCGAAAAACTCGAAAATGAAATGAAAATAAGTGAAATGCCCAATAATTTTTTCATGAATAATATTTGTTTAGTTTTGTTACGTTTTCTTTTTTTCCTCTTTGCCGCCACCGTTTTGCTTTAGAATTTTAGCCTTCATATCTTCATAGATTTTCAATTGAGCTTCGTTCAGTATTTTAGCCAATTCTTTGTCTTTTCTTGCTTCCAAAGCAGCCATTTTTGCTTTCGCATTATCGATTTGTTCTGGCGTGGGACGAGTATTACCAAAATCTTTTTTAATCAATTCAAACAAATCTTTGCGTTGGTAAGCGTAGTCTTCGTTGAGCGATGAAATAACAATTTCTTGCTCATCGGTCAATTTTAGTTTTTTTACCATCACTTTTGTTTCTTCTTTGGCTACTTCATCGGGGTCGGGTGGTGGTTTTGGTTTATTATTTCCAATATCTTGCCCACCAAATTGGTTGCCATAGCCACCACCATACCCACCTCTTCCGTAGCCACCGCCTCCATATCCACCGCCGTAGCCGCCACCATATTGAGCATATGATGCTGAAATTGTTAATGCCAAACAGCATAAAAACAAAAATGAGATTCTGATGCAGAATGACGTCCGTATATATTGATTCTGTTTCATAGTGTTAATCTTGAATTAGGTTTTGTGAGATAAATCTTAATAAAACGTTTCAAAATTAACACTTTGTATTGATTTTACTTGAAATATTTGAAAATTTGATTAAAAAACCATTTAATGTGTCAGCCAAAGACTGACGACTATTTTTTAAGAATTCTCTTCGATTTCTTATCAAGATTAAACATTCTTGAAATATTAAAACCATAGAAAATATCGCCTTTTTGCCACTGACCAGTCGTACCGCCAATAAATTGTTTGTCAATCATGCCTCTTGAATTAGTTAGATGCAACTGAAAAACGTGTCCACCTGTTTCAATATCAAACCCGATAGAAAGATTATTGGTATATTGTGAATCACGACTTACGCCAGCTATTTTCTTTGGTACATAAAAATATTCTGCATTCAACGACAATCGCTTGTTTAGCTTTATGCGTCCACCCATGCCAAGTGCATAAAGTGTATTAGGGTCAATGCTTGATTCTACCTTGTTTCTATGCAAAATTGTTGGCATAAGTTGCAAAGAAAGATTATCACTAAATTTGCGTGCAATAAGCAATTGTCCTACATAACTTTGACGTTGTGTATTGTTAAAAAATCGCATTGAAGGCGATGTGTCTGAAGTATTAGAAGAAGCTGTACCAAAAACTGTAACAGAAACTGGCATCGAATTGCCTGTTTTTTGTCTTAATAGTCTATATTTTGCATAATAATCATACTCTTTTAGATAAGAACTACGTCCTACGCCAATTGTTAGATTATCGGTTATACCAAATTCAAAACTTATTCTGACACGAGATTCATCTAAACCGAAAACATTTTTATAACCTGAATTTAGCGTTCCAAATCGGTGCATTATCAAAAAATCCATGTGCTTTCTTTTCACAGTTTCAACCGAATGACCGTTGATAATACGAGTACCTTTGAAAGTAGCCGGCACGGTTTGTGGTTTGGGTGGAGCTGCTTTATCGAGCACACCAAGTAGGTCATCGTCTTGTGCGAAAATGAAAAATGGCGTCAAAAGGAATATAAAGGTGAGTTTTTTCATGTTTTTGCTTAATTTTTGTTCACTATAAAGTTACGGTTAAAATATTACCACTCACACTCGTTTGATAAGCTTTGATACCAAACATGCCATTGGCGTTTAAACCTTTACCAGTGTTGTCGTATCTCGCTCCATGAACCGTACACACAAACTCGCTTGTTTGGTAGATTATCGCTTTATTGCCCTCGTGGCTACATATTAAGGTTACAGCTACGTATGTGCCTAAATTAGTTTTTGCAATAACAACATCGTTTTTTACAATATAGCCTCCATTTTTAGCTAAAGCCGCATTAGCTGCTGCACTCAAATCAATAGTTAGGGTATTGGTATTACTTGTAATAGGTGTGGCAACTTCATTTTCGCAAGAAGAGAGCGTTGCACCACAATAAACAGCCAATAAAGCCGAACCGCCTAAACCCATTTTACGGAGGAATTGATGTCGAGATATTTTTTCGTTCTGCATTTTTTAAAGAAATTATGAATGATAATTTAATTGTTTTGTGTTTCAATATTAACTTACGTAGAATTGTGTTATTAAGTTGCGAAACGATAAAATAAAGTTTTTAGAAACCAAAAAAAGTTGCCTGATATTTAAAAATCAGAGCAACTTAAATTTTATAACAACTTTATAATTAGCAGATTAGCTATTTACTCAATCTATAAAAGCTATTTATTTTCAAACCAAAAATAAAGTCTTCTTTTCGATAAGATACTCGTGTGATTTGAGTGCTAAGATAAGGGCTGAACTGTACTGAAAAATATTTCCAACGTTTTTCTATTCCTGTCGAAATCATCCAATTGTTGAAAGGCGTAACTGGAACCTTTTCTTTAAGCCCTTCAAGTTTGTCATTCCTAATCAAATCGTTGTGTGAGTAGGAAGTAAATTGTTTCAGATGAAAATCTAAGTCTGTACCTGTCGAAAACAAAATAGTATAATTGTTTCGGAGTGATAGACGATAATTGAGATAAATCGGCACTCTAAACAAAACTTGATGTGCTTCAATATTTTCGATTGGGTTGGTAAGTGGAATATTTAGCGGATATTCTTTTCTAAAATCTTTAGCTGTTTTTCGTTTAAAATCATCTTCGTCACCAAAGCGTTCGTAGCCCAAAAATGCCATATTTACACCTGAAGTTATACTCCAATGTTTGGCAAAAAGTATATCAGTTAGTACACTTATACCTACTTGTCCGAAATCGGCATTTGCACCAAAACCAATACGATATTTCAGATTTGGTGCTACAATACCTGAGAACTTAAATAAGTCGTGTTTTTTTGTTTTTGCAAAATAACTCGGCAAGTGTAATTTTCTGATTGATAAATCGAAAGTGAATTTTGAATCGACTAAATTGAATATTTTTCTTTTTAAATCACTGATAGTCAATGCTTTATTATTGTTTTCTTGAAAACTTTTATCCGACAAATTGCCAACTTGTCCTACAATACCAGAAAATTTACTTTCAACCGAAGGATTGGATTTTATAAGATTCGAAAGGTTCGACATCTCTTTTAAATCGCTTGTTCCTGAAAGTTTCAAAGTATTTAATTGACTGGAAATTATTGACTCTTTAGCTATATCTTCGATAGATTTTGCATTATTCGACAAGTTTCCAACTTGTTGCTCATCAGTAGGCAATACTACTATTTTTATCGCATTTGGTAGGCTGACTTTAGGTTGCTTGTTAGCTGTTGCTACATCGTTTGGTTTTGCGGCATTAGTTAGATTTGAAACTTCTTGAACACTCTTTTTCTTTGTTTTCAATGAGTTTAAACTAATACTACCCTCAACGAAAGGTGCTGATACAACAGGAGCGGTTACGACTTCCGAAAGTTGAGTTATCGAATGATTAGCTGAGTTAATTTCTTCAATAACTGGAATTTCTTTCGCAATATGCTTAATAACATAAACTGTGTCAGTTTTTTCGATAGAAATGCTCTTTGGAATATTATCAACAGCTACGGCTACTTGTTTCTGCTCCAATTTGGTATTCAAATTTGATATTTTATTTAGTAAAATTTTATTTTCATTCGCCTGATAAATAGTGGTTATTAATAAAGACACGATGATAACTGTACCTATAGAATAGGCAAAAATATGACCAAATCGTTGCCAAAAACTCAACGGAATGTGCCGATTGACAAACCCTTGAATTCGGTCAATTTCATCATCTCTAAACGGTGGATTGAAGCCCTCGACTTTACGCCTGAATGCTTCATCAAAATTATCAGTTTTCATTTATTTTATTTTTTCGAATTGTGTAAATATCAAAAAGATTGGGATAATGTATGCGTATCATTTCTTGTAATTTTATTCGGGCATCTTGCAAATTAGACTTAGATGTACCTTCTTGAATACCCAATCGCTCGGCAATTTCTCGGTGCTTATAGCCTTCTACCACATAAAGCATAAAAACCATGCGGTAAGTAGGAGAAAGTTTTTGAACAAGCCCCATGATTTCTTCGACCGAAAGTCGGCTAATTATATCGTCATCAAAATCAGTAACTTCTATGTCATCTACTGCAATCTGAAGGTGATATTTTTTGTTGCTTCTGTAATAGTCAATGGCAGTATTGACCATAATTGTACGCAACCACGCCTTAAAAGGCTGTGAAGTATCATATTTTGACAGATTAGTGAAAACTTTCAAAAAACCATCATTGATTATTTCTTCAACCTCCTGTTTATTGCTTGAATAGCGTAAACATATACTTTTAGAATAACTCAAAAACAGCTTAATAAGCGTTCGTTGGGCTTGATTATTGTGGTCAATACAAGCCGCTATTACACTTTCAAGGTTATTTTCTGAAAATGTTTTTTTCTTTAAAAACAAGATTTTGTATGTTTGGTTTTGGGTATTTAATAATAGACTTGTTACGATGGAAAATTATACGTTTTCACTTGTTTAAATCATAGAAATCTGTCCAATTGCTCTTCGTTTAAATTTTCGTCCGTAGCTTCACTACGAACTCAAATTTAAGCCTCAATCAAGCAAAAAACAACTTGATTTTATAAATCGAAACGCCCATTGCAACAAGTCTAGTAAATTACGGAAGGTATTTGAAAAGGGTGGGGTAAGGATGTATAATTAAGAATAATTAGAGTTATTAACTAAACCAAAAATAATTTTCAAACAGCTAATTTGCTGATTATAAACTATTTATTAGAAGCAATCATTTTCTTCCGATGCCAAATTGGTCGCCTTTTGTAACCGCTTTGCTTCCTTCAAAATGAATTTCAACTACTTTTTCGCTGTGTACAGGATTACCATTTTCGTCTTTTAAAGTGGTAAAAATTTTCTTTGTTTTCAAATCAATAATTTCTCCTGTCGACGGGAAAGCGTATTTTCCATCCAAACTAAATGTTATCCAACCTGGCTGGTCTCTAACAACTACGCTTCCCATTTGTAGGGGTGGCATTTTTGTTGCATCAAAATAATGAAAACGTTGATTGAAAGCATCAGCTACCCAAAGTTCTTTCTCGTTGGGTGTTAGTCCAATTCCATGACTTGGACAACCATGTCTTTTGACAACCCCTTTTTCGTAGCCATTTATTTTGACAGTATATAGTTTTTTACCAGTTTTCAAATCTCCAACCTCAAAACCTAATAAATCATTGATATTAGCAAAGCAAAATTTTTGATTGTGTGTAATGGTAAAAGGTCTGATGCTCGCCGAAAATGGACCAACAGTGCGTGTTTCTTTAGGGTTTTTAGCATTTACCACGGTCAGAAAAGGAGATTTTAGTCCTTCTAAGTAAACTTCTTTGCCATCGGGCCCAAAAATAGTATTGTGAGCTCCTGATTTAGGAACTACTTGGTCGATAACTTCACCATTCGCAGCATTGATGATATTCCAATTATCTTTTTCAAACGAAGGCTGATAAATAGTTAGTCCGTCGGGCGAAATAGCCATTCTGTCGCAGCCACCTTCATAAGTTTTCTCCCATTTCAATTTTTCGGTTTGAAGGTCAATACATTGTAAAGTATGAACAGTGCTTATGTAAACCGACTGCGTGGCAAGGCTTACACAGATACCCTTTACATTTGAAGGCGTTCCATCGGGAGCTAATCCTGTTGTTGAAATTCTTTTAACCAAACTAAAATTATTGTCAATATCATAAATCAATAAGCCATGCCCGCCATATTCCAAATAATTTCTTATGCCTGGCACAGCCACGTAGAGATAGCGATGTTTTTCTATTTTTAAAGGATTTGGAAGAATCGATAATAGGAAAGCCATCATTGACAATCCTACGGTTTTCAGTAGTAATATAGAAATTTTTAGCATAATGGTTTTGTATATTTTAGGTTGAATAATTAGACTCTTACTTGAAAACTGATTTTATTTTTTTCAGAAATAAAAACTTCACCCCACCCTTTTTTAAAATAGAGCGTAATGGTCAATGAAAACAAATTTATAAAACAAATATACAAAACATGGGACGTATTAGCAGGTTAATTATTTTAATGACAATTGTAGGGCTGTTTTTTTCAGCTGGAGTGATGGGGCAAGATTCGACAAAATCTTCGATGAAAACCGTTTTTGGTGGAAAAGGTGCGAAGTATAAAATTAATTATTTGGGTATTTATTTTGCTCCTGAATTTCACTATGGACAACTAAATAGTAGTTTTATACCAATGAGTGGAGCTTCGTTTATGCTTCAAATAAACAAAAAATGGGGTTTTGGAATGACTGGTTTTGGTGGTAGTGGTAGTAGAACTGATACTACAAAAAATGGCGGTCATTTTGGTGGATTAAAGTTGGAATATACCCCTAAACCCGATGCTCGTATTCACGTGAGTTTCCCTTTGATGGCTGGCATGGGTCAAACAGGTGGTAGAGGTTTTGGTGAAGGTATGGGCAGTAGAAAAGGGGGCAATCATGGTGGATCCGACCGAGATAATTTTGATAGAATTGACAACGATGGTATCGAGCATAGTGATTATGCGGTTATTCAATCAGGCATTGCTTTAGAAGCAAACGTGTTTCGATATGCTAAAGTTTTTGCGGGAGCAAATTACCGTTTTGCTTTCAATTCGAATGGTTATAGTAGTGAGTTGCAAGGTTTTTCGACAAATGCAGGCTTGAAAATTGGCATCTTTGATTACACTTTAGGAAAGAAAACTGTTAAGAAAACAAGAAAACAGAAGCATTCAAAAGAGTAGTTTTTTGTAAAATATGTATCTTTGGTTAAACTTCCTGAGTGATTCTCAGGAAGTTTTTTTATGTGAAAAATCAATTAGCATCTTTTCCAAGATTATCATTTTCTAATCAAAAAAGTCGATTTGAATTTTATGAAATACTGAGTGAACATAAATATCCTGACAAAAAAGCCCCTTCAACATTACCTATACCGAAGCCATCGCCAGCTAAATAAATATTTTGGTTTTGGAGTTGATAAAATGGTTCTTTGTAACGCTTAATGGCATTGCTATATCGCCAACGATGCACTTGCGATGAAACGATATTTTCGGGTGTAATCCATTGACTGACAGACGATAACATTTCTTTTGAAACTTCCTGCAAATCGTCTTCTAAGTGTTTTTTGCTAAATTCTGCCGAAGCATGAAGCGTTACAGTAGGAATTGCGGAAATACCTTTTTGAAAATTATCCGCAATCCAAGTCACAGGTTGATTTTCTAAAATAATTCCGCCAGTCGAAATCTGGGTTGGTTGCTTCAAAACTGCCATTACTGCTATGCAAGGGTCGTATTCGATGTTTTCAAAAACACTTTTGTCTTTTTTAGAAAAATCTATTTTAGAGTTTCTAAAAAGCTCAATTACCTGTGGAATAGGAATCGTAATTATCAGATTATCGAATGAAAAGCTATTTCCAGATTCGGTTTTAACTTCGTTTTCTGAAATCAAAATTGCCTTTTCGTTCAAGCAAATTGTAAGTTTTTCAGCCATTTTTTTAGGAATC
>NZ_JAYWCU010000136.1:0-12293 GCF_043780375.1 Emticicia sp.
GTAACTAAAGTTAGTAAGATGATTTGGCGTAACTTACTATAAATCAAGCACTTACAAGGTTTTCATGGTGCAATTGCCCGAAATGTGCAGCGAACCCCACCTTTATGGAATTGAAATAACATAGTATTCGACGTAAGAAGTTTTTGATAAATCACTCCAATCGCACCTTTATGGAATTGAAATATTTATTACGAAACCAAATAAACCAAGCTGAACAATACTCCAATCGCACCTTTATGGAATTGAAATACTGTTAAAAGATTGTGTTATAAGGCATCGTAAAGAACTCCAATCGCACCTTTATGGAATTGAAATTTTGTGGAGACGCAGGGACTACCGCCTTGCTTGCTTTGCTCTCAAATTGGGCTTGCTATTTGTAGAGAGTGGTACTTGAAATTTCGAGTTGGCGGCTGGCTTTACCAACACCATCTTTTTTCAATAATTGGAGTGCTTCTAATTTCTCAGTAATGCTCCAAGTGCGTCTGTGTTTGTTCATAATAACCGTAAATTTAATAAAACCGTGCGACGGTCGCTTCTTTTACGGAGATTTTGTCCAATTATTTAGGGGGTTGGGAAGAAAATAGCCACTTAATCGTTTCAATTAAGCGGCTATTTTTTGCTTTTATTCTACAAATCAGACATTTTACACTCTCTCAACAATCACAGCATAGCCCATGCCCACACCTACGCACATAGATGCAAGTGCATAACGTTTATTGGTTCTAATGAGTTGATTAACAGCCGCTTGTATGATACGAGTGCCTGACATTCCGAGTGGATGCCCGATGGCAATTGCTCCGCCATTTGGATTGATTCGTGCATCATCATCTGCCAAACCTAAGTTACGAGAAACTGCCAAACATTGAGCAGAAAAGGCTTCGTTAAACTCTATAACATCAATGTCATTGAGCGTTAAACCTGCTTTTTGTAAGGCTTTTTGCGTAGCTTCAACAGGTCCAATTCCCATGATGCGAGGCTCTACTCCTACAACTGCCGAAGATACAATTCTTGCTTTTGGAGTTAAATCATAGCTTTTTACGGCATTTTCAGAAGCTATAAACATGGCGGCAGCACCGTCGTTGAGTCCAGAAGCATTTCCTGCGGTTACTGTTCCACCTTCTTTTTTGAAAGAGGCTTTTAGCTTTGCTAAACCTTCCAAAGTAGAATTACCTTTAATAAATTCATCTTTCTCAAAAATCGTAATATTACCTTTTCTATCGGTGATTTCTACACCAATAATTTCTTCGCCCAAAATACCATCTTGCTGTGCTGCAAAAGCTTTTTGCTGTGAGCGAAGTGCAAATAAATCTTGGTCGTCTCGACTGATATTATACATTTCTGCCAAGTTTTCAGCCGTTACGCCCATTGCATCAGTACCGTACATTTTGTTCATCAAAGGATTGACAAAACGCCAGCCAAAACTCGAATCGAACAACTGCACATCGCCACCAAAAGGCTTAGATGATTTGCTCATAACCATAGGCCCACGAGTCATGTGTTCCATTCCTCCTGCAATAAAAACTTCGCCATCACCTGCTTTGATGGCACGATTGGCATGAACAATCGCCGACATTCCCGACGAACATAAACGATTGACGGTTTCGCCAGGAATTGTGTGAGGTAATCCTGCCAAAAGCAAAGCCATTCGAGCAACATTTCGGTTGTCTTCTCCCGCTTGATTATGACAACCCAAAATCACATCTTCGATTATTTCGAGTGGAATATTTGGGTTACGTTTGATTAATTCTTTTATAGGAATTGCCGCCAAATCATCGGCACGGACGGGCGATAAACTTCCACCAAAAGTGCCAATTGGCGTGCGGATTGCATCTATTATGTATGATTCCAGCCCCCTGCCCCCCGATGTGGGAATACTGATTTGATTCATATTCTTTATTTATTCTATAAAATCTAAATAGTTTTCTTTTGTTATATTAGACTTGTTGCGATAAAAGATTATTTGTTTAAAAATAGGCATTTTTTGATTGATTGAGGCTTAAAGTTGAGTCCATAGCAGAGCTATGGACGAAATTTTAAACGAAAAGCAATCGGAAAATGCCTTGATCTTATAAATCAAAACTTCCATCGCAACAAGTCTAATGCTAAAAGTGTCATCAAATTGACAAAACTTAGCTAAATACCGTCAATATACTGACTCAATTTAGCTAATTTCAGTCAGTACATTAAATTTTCACATCAAACTCAGCACTTGTTTTAGCTTTTACGTCTTCCAAAGTTGCATTGGGCATTAAGCCAATAAGTGTTAATTTGTCATTTGGATAAGTAAAAACTGCCAAATCGGTAATAATCATGCTCACAACGCACGAAGCCGTCAAAGGCAATACGCACGAAGGTACGATTTTTGGCGAACCATCAGAATTTGTATGTGTCATCGTAATGATGAGTCGCTTTGCTCCTTTTGCCAAATCCATTGCACCTCCCACACCCAAAAGGGGTTTTCCTGGCACTGCCCAGTTTGCCAAATTTGCAGACTCATCACATTCCAAACCGCCCATAATTGCTACGTCGATATGTCCTCCACGAATCATGGCAAACGACTCGGCACTATCAAAATAGCTGCTTCCTTGCAATGGCGTTACAGGTATTTTGCCTGCATTGACAGGATAATTCATTGCTCCACCACCATCAGTTGGTACTGGGCCTACACCCAACATTCCGTTTTCGGTATGTAAAATAATTCCGTGTTCTTCGGTGATTAAATCGGCTACCAAAGTTGGAATTCCGATGCCCAAATTTACAACATCGCCTTTTTTCAGTTCTTGCAATGCACGTTTTGCCATGTTCATACGCACTTCATCAGCCTTTTTTGACGACGAAACCGATGCAGAAGTGCCTAAATCTTCAAGCGTAAGGGTTGCTTGTACCAAATAATCTACAAAACAACCTTGTGTATGCACATTTTCTGGGGCAATTTCGCCAACTGGTACAATTTCTTCGACTTCCGCAATGACCAAATCGGCAGCAGTTGCCATTGCTTTATTGAAATTATTTTCGGTCATGCGATATTGCAAATTTCCTGCGGTATCCGCACGCCAAGCACGAATAAAAGCTACATTTCCTCTAATACCTTTGATGAAAACTTGCTCTACACCATCAATGATTTTGGTTTCTCGGCCTTCGGCGATTTTTGTTCCTGCTGATGTTGGGGTATAAAATCCACCAATGCCCGCACCACCTGCACGAATGGCTTCTGCCAATGTGCCCTGTGGTAAAAGTTCGGCTTCAACCAAACCTGCTTGCACGGCTTTTACGGCATTTGGATTGGATGTAAAAAATGAACCTATTATTTTTTTGAGTTGTCCATTTGCCAAAAGTCTATCTCCGCCCAAACCTGGCTCACCAGTATTATTTCCAATAAAAGTAAGGTTTTTCGTGTCAGTTTCTGCCAAAGCGTGCATCAAATGTACAGGATTTCCTGTCATTCCAAAGCCACCTTGTAGTAAAACGTCGCCGTCTTTGACCATTGCAACGGCAGTTTTTAAATCAATAATAGGAACTTGTTTCATTAAATATTTTGTTTTCGATTTAATTTCGATAAATCAGTAAAAAAATAAAATTATGGTTAGCTATCGTCCTTTTGATGAAGTGATAGACTTCATTATTTCATCGCCTGACCCTCAAAAAGTATTAGACTTTCGTCCCTCTTCTACACTTCAAGATAGGGTTGAAGATTTGGTTTATAAGAAGAAAACATCAGAGCTAAATTTAGATGAAATTGCTGAATTGGAACGCTATTTACTTATTGACCATATCATGATTATGGCAAAAAAAAGAGCAAAAAAGTCTTTATCTGGATAAGAGATAGAAATTAATCTACTCAAACGCCTCAAACGGTAATCCAACATAATTTTCGGCAATGGTTTTTTGATAGGCTTCTGATATTCTTAAATAATCAAATTTTGATTTCTGTAATAATTGCTCAAAACTGCCACTTTCTGCTTGTTTATGGCATAAATAAGTCATGAAATTTGAAAAATCTTGTACTCTCCAAACTCTTGCTACACATTTTTTAGAGTAATTGTCAAGTAATTCTTCGTTGTTATTTTTATAAAAATCAGTAATTCCTTTTGCTAAATTTCGTACGTCTGCCACTGCCAAATTTAAGCCTTTTGCCCCTGTTGGTGGTACAATATGAGCGGCATCACCTGCCAAAAACAATCGCCCAGCTTGCATATTATCAATCATAAAACTACGCATTGGCGTGATGCTTTTTTCAAAGATTTCTCCTTTATTGAGTGCTATACCGAGGCGATTTTCGAGTTCTGCCCAAACTTTCTCATCCGACCAGTTTTCTATTTTTTCATCGTTAGGAACTTGTAAATATAATCGACAAACTTTTTCAGAACGCATACTTGCAAGTGCAAAACCTTCGTGATGAAAAGCGTAAATCAATTCATCATAACTGGGTTTTGAATATGCTAAAATTCCTAACCAACTGAAGGGATATTCAATCTTGAATTCGTTGTAAGATTCTTTGGGCAAAGTTTTTCTACCTATTCCATGAAAACCATCTGTTCCTGCTACAAAATCACAGTTTAAAGTGTTGTTTTCTCCACTATGAGTAAACGAAATACTTGGTTTTTCGGTCATAAAATCATTGATTTCGGTAGCATCTGCCTCAAAAACAATTTCAATTTTTCTGTCAAAACATACTTTAATGAGGTCTTTTACAACTTCTTGCTGCCCATAAATTGTTACTTCTCTTTGCGTATGTTTCTGAAAATCAATGCGTTGCGTAACGCCATTATAAGCAATATAACAACCATGATGCACCAAGCCTTCTCGGTGTAAACGTTCCGAAACGCCTAATTTATCAAAAACTTCTACTGTATTATGTTCTAAAAGTCCTGCACGAATACGATTTTCGACATACTCACGGCTACGGTTTTCTATGATAATCGAACTTATTCCTTCTTTTTGCAGCATCAAAGCAAGCGTTAACCCTGCGGGCCCAGCTCCGATTATTCCAACTTGAGTTTTGATATTTTTCATTTTCAAAAATTAATCCCTAATTCCTTAATCACTTCTTCGGCCGCATGAATCGCTTCATTAGCGGCTGGAAGTCCACAATACAAAGCCGATTGCATAATAACCTCTTTGATTTCGTCAACCGTTACGCCATTATTGAAGGCTGCTTTAAAGTGAATTTTCAATTCCGCAGGTCTATTCAAGGCAATCAACATTGCCATTGTAATCAGGCTACGGTTATGCTTTGAAAGATTGGGTCTTGTCCAGATTTCGCCCCAAGCATAATTTGTTATAAACGACTGAAAATCAACATTAAAGTCATTGATTTTGGTATTTGCATGGTCAACGTGAGCATCACCTAAAACAGTTCGGCGGACGTGCATTCCTCTGTCAAAAGTAGCCCCCTTACCCCCAGAGGGTGAAATAAAAAAGGAAATTAATACTTCGGCATATTCTTTGGGTAATTCGGTAGCGGCTAAATGTCGTGCATGAAGCACTTTTAATGTTGCATTCGGAATACGATTAACTAAGAATTCTGCTTGCTCAATATTTGTTACAGGGTCTTCATCGCCTGTAATCACTAAGGTTTCGACCGAAAGTATATCTAATTTTTCTCTAAAATCTGCATCACGAATGGCACAACAACAATTTGAATAGCCTTGCACATCACTACGCAAAAACATGGCGTGAGTTTTGGCAACTCGCTCTGGATTTTGTTTTCTGAAATCTACGGTAAACCAACGCTCCATCGTATCATCAACGATAGCTTTCATACCGTGTTTGGCAATCGTTTCGATACGACCATTCCAACGCTCATCATTGCCGATTTTTGCTCCTGTATTGCTCAAAACAATCTTTTTGAAGCGATTTGGGTGATTTATCCCAAGCCATTGCCCAATCAAACCTCCCATCGAAAGACCACAGAAATATGCAGTTTCGATGTTTAATTCATTCATTAAATTGATTACGTCATTGCCGAGTAAAGCTATCGAATAACCTTCACTGTTGATGTTGTTTTTTGAACCGCCATGCCCACGAGCATCGTACTGTAATACTCTGAAATAGGGCAAAAGATAAGGAATCAATTTATCCCACATCATCATTTCTGACCCTAATGAATTGGATAATATCAGCACTGGGCTGTTGGGTGTTCCTTGTATTTTGTAAGCCAAACCCACCCCGATAGGGAGGGCTTTATTAGTATTTTTCATTTTATTATTTCTAAAATTTCATCAATAATTTCTAAGCTATTGCCAATCGAATTTTCTGGTTTGAATAATTCATCCAAATTTTCAATATCGAGATTCATTTCTTCAAGAACCTCTTTCAAGTGTTTTTGCTGAGAAATGGCTAATTTACAAGCTTTTTCGACTAATTCATGGGCATTGATTTTGCCTATTTTTTTGGCGAGTGCCAACGAAACATTTTCGGCATAAATCAGTCCTTTGGTCAGTTCAAGGTTTTGAAGCATTCTCTTTTCGTCCACTTCTAAGCCTTCGATTAACTCTATACTTCGCTCAATACTTCCTGCCGTAAGCATCATTATTTCGCTCAAAACTTCCCATTCTGAATGCCATAAACCAGCCGACCGCTCGTGTTCCTGGGGCATTGCGGCAAACATCGTGGCTACCAAATTCGGAATTCTGTTGGCATTCGCCAAAATAGCGGCACAAGTTACGGGGTTTCGTTTGTGGGGCATCGTGCTTGAACCGCCTTTGCCTTCTCCTGCACCTTCAAATACTTCACCGACTTCGGTTTGCATCATCAATGATACATCTTTGGCGATTTTACCGAGCGATTGGTTCAATAATCCAAAAACTGATGCTGCCTCAACCAAATTATCACGGTTTGATTGCCACGAAAAAGAAGGTTTTAGGTCTAAAATATCAGCCAAGCTTTGTTGAACCGCCTTTGATAAATTGCTATTTCCGCTACCAACTGCTCCGCCCAACTGAATAACCAACACTCGTTTTTGCGTATTTTTCATTCGCTCTTTGGTTCGCTCAATGCTTTGCAACCAACCCGCAGTTTTTAGTCCCAACGTAATCGGGCGAGCTTGTTGCAAAAGTGTTCGTCCAATCATCAAGGTTTGGCGGTGTTTATGAGTAGTTGCGGTCAGTAAAGCTAAAAGTTCGACCAATTTATTATTGAGCCAATACCAATATTCTTGCATCTGTAAAACCGTAGCCGTATCAACAACATCTTGGCTGGTTGCCCCCAAATGCACATATTTTGAAGCCTCAACGTCGTTATTCTTTACGATTCTTGTCAATTGCTTTACAAGCGGAATGGCAGCATTTCCACCCAATTTTATTTCAGATTTAAGCTTATCTAAATCAATAAAATCTACTCGGCAGCAATTATCAATTATTTCAGCAGATTGCTGCGAAATAATGCCATTTTCTGCCTGTGCCAAAGCCAAAGCCCCTTCAAAACGAAGCATTTCGGCTAAACTCTGTCGCTCAGAAAATAGCTCATTGATGGTTTTACTATAAAAATATTCTGAATATAAAAACATAAATATTTACGAGTGACGAATTAAGATTTACGAATAAAGTGGTAAAAAACACTTGTTTTCTTTCTTAAATTTCAAAAAATACAGTTTCGTTTTCGCCTTGCATATTGATATTAAACTCATATAAATTACCCTTTTTCTCGGCAATCAAGGTATGTTTTCTATCAGTAGGTATTGAATTCAAAACTTCATCAGTTTCATTTTGAGTTGCTTCATCTGAGAAATAAATGCGGGTATATGAATGGATTAATTGCCCACGCATAAAAACAATTACCGAAAGATAGGGGGCTTGGCCATTGACCGAAATCGGCTTTAAGGTATGAAAAATAAAGCGATTTTGAGCATCTGTGCCTGTGCCAAAACGCCCAAAAAGTTGATTTTCTCCATCATTTTGCCAAATTTCTATCATGGCATCAGGAATGACAGCACCGTCGCCATCAAATACTTTCCCAATAATTGTTATTGAATCTTCATGCTCAATCGGGCTAACTATTTGATTATCAACCAATTGCTTGAAATCGTATAAGTATTGTTCAGGCGTAAGACCATAAGCGAAGTATGGGCCGACGGTTTGAGAAGGGGTTTGAAGCACAGCCCCCTGCCCCCCAGAGGGAGAAATATATTGCTGATTTATTATTTTATTTTCCATAATTGTCAAAATGATTAGATAAATTCCCCCATCGGGGGCTGGGGCAACCGTCGCTAAGGAGCTATTCAAAAGGTGTTGCGTTGTTTCCTCTTAGTACAAAATCGAAGCGATAGCCTAAGGCAAAACTTTCTTCGGTTATACCTAAATCGAATTTTGAAATCAATAATTCTCGTCCTTTTGGTGGAACACTCAGAAAAATTGGGTCGTATTGCAATAATGGGTCGCCAGGGAAATACATTTGCGTAACCAAACGATTGGTAATATTTGCACCGAATAACGAAAAATGTATGTGATTTGGTCGCCAAGCGTTATAATGATTTCCCCACGGATACGCACCAGGCTTGATGGTATAAAACTTATAGTTTCCTTCGGCATTGGTCATGCAACGACCTGCACCCAAAAAATTAGTATCGAGCGGAGCATCATGCTGGTCAACTTTATGTACGTATCTGCCGCACGAATTTGCTTGCCAAATTTCTATCAAAGTGTTTGGTATTGGCTGACCGTTTTCGTTCATTACTTTTCCATGAACCACAATTCTTTCGCCCAAAGGTTCGCCATTTACAATAGCATTTTTGGTAAGGTCATGGTCAAATTTTCCTAAATTAAAATCACCAAAAACTGGGCCTGTCAATTCAGAAAGTGATTGTTTTAAAATCACTAAGGGTTTTGTTGGAGCTCTAAGAATCGTTGCTTTGTATTCGGGGGCTAAGTACGCAGGTTGTACATCACGGTCGAATTGGTTATAGATGATTTGACTCATTAGATTGAATGTTTTATTTCAACAAAGGTATCGTAATCGTTAAAATTAATCTTGGATAAAATAAAATATTACTTGCATAAAACAAACATAAAATAATTTACGACTTACGATTTTAGATTTACGATTGGTTTATATTTACCTGTTAGTCAATCTTTTAGATAAAAAAATGTATTAATAATATACAAAGTTAGTATATTTACAAACATTTTATGCAACTATTTTCAAACATAGCATGAAAAAGGATTTAATACAATTCAAAGGACTTTATGGCGATAATCAAAGCGTTTTTTTGCCTAATTTCATTCACCATGAGCCGCTCGAAACTCGCAGTAAAATGTATGATTGGGAAATAAAAGACCATTTGCATACTGACCTTTTTCAGCTTTTTATCATCACTGAAGGCGAAGGAATTATTGTTTCGGAAAACAAAGAATTTCGGCTTATAAGTCCTTGCATCATTATGATTCCGACAAATACCATTCACGGATTTATATTTCAACCCAACGTAAAAGGTGAAGTGATTACATTTTCAGAGTCATTTTTGGAGAATATTTTCAAGGCTTCGCCCAAAATATTAATCGAAATTATGAAGTTTAAACAGTTGAGTTTTGATGAAAATACTGACTTATTCGAGCAAATTGGTTTTCATAAAGACCAATTTTTGAAAGAATTATTAGAAGAAAATCCAGAGAAACAAATGGTTGTACAGTTGCAATTTCAGATATTTTTTATTCAATTATATAGATTTAGTATTTCGCAAGCAAGTAGCATTGATTCGTCCGATAATCGAACTTTAAAGTATTTTCAGGAGTTTCAGCGGAGTATCAAGCAGTCTATTACCGAAACAAAACCTATCAATATTTATGCAAAAGAGTTGAATATCACGGCGGTTCACCTCAACCGTATTTGCAATGCTTTGGTACAAAAATCTGCCTTACAAATTGTGCAGGAATACCTAATTGCAGAAGCAAAAAAGTATTTGCTTAATACAAATTACTCGATTTCGGAGGTTTCGTATTTGCTCAATTTCAAAGACCCTGCCTATTTTACAAGGCTATTTAAGAAACAAACTGGCGTTTCGCCGAGCGATTTTCGGAAGAATTAAGATTGATATTCTTTTGGAGTCATGCCCGTATGGGTTTTGAAAAAGCGGGCAAAATTACTTGAAGTTTGGTTACACAATTTGACAGCAATTTCAGAAATATGCAGATTTGAGTATTTCAGCAATGATTTTGCCTCCATAATCAACATTTCATTGAGCAAATCTTGGGCAGTTTTATTGGTCGTTTGTTTGATACATTTATTCAAATGGTTGGCAGTTACGCTTAATAAATCGGCATAATCGCTTACTTTTTGTTTTTGATGAATGTGTTGTGTTAAAAAATTTTTGTATTGATGCGTTACGATTGCAGAAGAGTTTTTATTCGTGTGTTTTTCTATGATAGCATATTTTTTCACTTCGGTCAGCAAAACCAATAAATAATAGCCAACCAAACTCAATTCTTGTTTTCTTAAATCTTTGTAAAGCTCATCTAAACGTTCAAAAATATTTAAAAATGTTTTTTGAGTTTTCAACGGAACTGTAACAATTGGATTGGCAAGAAAATCAAGAAAAGGAAAATCTTTTAAAACATGACTGAGCGATAATGTACGAAAAATTTCATCATCAAAATGCAAAAAATACCCTTCGGCATCTTCGCTCATGCACTCATGCGAAGTAATTTGATTGGCAGGAAGAAAGAAAAATTGATTTCCTGTGAAAGTATATCGGCTGAGTCCCTTGCTTCGAGTAGAACTTCCTTTGGTCAAGAAAATTAAATCGAACACAGTTTTTCGATGGGGAGGCAACGGAAAGATTAACTTTTCGTGCATCCCCTCCAAACGATTGATATGGAATAAACTATGACTATCTGAAAAAGGGAATTGCCATTTGGTATTACCAAAATGAAAATCATCGAGACTACTTATCTCAAGCAGTGGTACTTTTTCGGGTTTATTCATTGTATTATTCTGACAATAAGTTAGTCTTCAATAATCGCTACGGCACGAGTCCAACCTGCACTTGCACCTTTGATTTTTGCAGGAAAACAAGCTACTTTGAAGCCAAAAGGTGGTAATTGGTCAAGATTTGCCAATTTTTCGATTTGACAATATTCTTTTTCAATTCCCACATAATGTGCTTGCCAAATTACGCCTGGACGTGGATTTGCCTTATAATCGGCCGCCTGAATATGCAACGGAATATCCCAACCCCAACCGTCGGTTCCCATAACTTTTATGCCTTGGTCGATTAACCAATGCGTAGCTTTAGCCGATGCTCCTACGTGGATTTTTACAAAATCCGCATCATGGATTCGCTTGTCAGCATCACAACGAATAAGCACAATATCGAAAGGTTTTATGGTATAATTGATAGCTGCGAGTTTTTCAATCAAATCTTCGGTCTCGAACATATAGCCGTCGGGTTTGTCGGTAAAATCAAGCACCACGCCATCATGAAAAAACCAATCAAGTGGCATTTCATCAATCGTGCGAGAAGGTTTTCCTTCGCAAGTTGGGTAATAATGATAAGGTGCATCAACGTGCGTGCCGCAATGAGAAGTAACAGTTAATACCTCACCAGCAGGTCCATTATCATTAATAAAACAATCGGTCATGCCACCAAAAAGCATTGCACCTATTTTTTTTGCCCCTTCTTTATGTCCTTCATATTCGATTTTGGTGGACATTGGTTCTTTTATTTCTTCCGAAATTGTTACTGATATGTCTATAATTTTCACTTCGTTAATGTTTTTTATTTTTTGTTTATTCAATCCGTAGAGACGTTACATGTAACGTCTGAAGCGACCCAGTCCTTACAACCGATGCTCACTGATAATTATTTCAATAATCGCCCGCCATCAACCGTAATAATATTGCCTGTTGAAAAAGTTAGTTGCGTGGCTACTGCAAAAACGGCATTAGCTACATCTTCGCCCATTGCAAAACGTCCCAAAGGTGTATTATCCATTTGATTTTTCAGGAAAGTTGGGTCGAAAGTTTTGGTATATTCTCCTTCCACAAAACCTGGCGAAACCGACACAACTCTGATTTTTGGTGCTAAAGCTCTTGCCAATGAGCGAGTCATTGAATCAATGGCAGCTTTTGAGGCACAATAGGCAACATTTGAGCCGATTCCGTAAATTCCTGCTATTGATGAAATATTAACTATCAAAGCCGTTTTTTCAGCAGTTTGCATCAATAAATCTTTCATCGCTCGACACATTGCAAAACTTCCTCGAAAGTTGGTTTGCATGATTTTATCTATCCATTCATCAGTCAAAGCATCTAAATCGTGGTGTGGAACTGGTGTTGTAATTTTTGCATTATTGACCAAA
>NZ_JAYWCU010000137.1:0-5828 GCF_043780375.1 Emticicia sp.
GATGCTCTTAATCTAAAAGCAAATAAGGTTCAATAAGTAATCTTAAACAGACTTTCTTGAAATAAGAAGTGCTTGCCCCACACTTTTTGATGCACTCCATTCATGGAGCTGCGGGCTTGCATTTCCATCAAAAAACCAATCAATGCATTGACCAAAATTACCACCAAAATAGCGATTGCTTCAATATAATCTCGAAAATATAGTGAAACCGCCGCCCCAAAAACCAATAAATACACAATTGGACTTTTGAATTGCTCGAGCAAAATCAACCAAATACTTTTTTGTTTTTGAGCAGTGTAAATGTTTAGTCCAAATTCGTTTGAGCGTTTTTTTGCTTCTGAATCGCTCAGTCCTGTTTCGGCATTTGTTTGAAAAATGGATAAAACTTCGGCTACTGAAAGTGTGTGTGTATCGTTGGTGGAATATTTTATTTTCATTAGAATTGACTTTTATTTCTATTCTATATTCTCTTTTGCTTTCTTCTTGAAAAAACTGCTTAATAAAAAATTACGCATTTAAATAGACAATATGTGTTTTGTAACTATTTGATAATAAGTGTTTTATGATATTTCTCTATTTGCTTGCTTACCTGTTTCTCTGAAAGACTTATATATTTCACATATTATTTGTGTCCGTTATGTTAAATATTTTTTAAAACCACGGAAACTTAAAAAGTAGGTAAGTAAAGGCAATATCATAAATTGCAGTACAGGAGAAATACCAACATTTATATAAGGAATAATTGGCATAGCATCGGCATACACCCAGCTACCCAATGATAAATGCCTCATTTCTGACAAAATAGCACCTGTTCCGCCAGTTAGTATGACAAATATTATTTGCTGTGTATTTAAGAATTCTACCCAAAACATATTTTTCAAAATAAATGCAAATCCCAAATAAAGTAGCAAAACCATGATGGCATCGGCAACCGAAGCCAAAGCACAATATGCGATAAAATTTTTACTATAAGAAGAGCCTTCATAAAGTGGCATTTGGATAAGTTCCCAACCAAGATTCAGCAAAAATGCAAGAATAGCTACCCTAAAAGCAAATAGTTTGAAAGTCTTCTTATGGGTACTTTGCTTCAATAAATAGAAATATAATATAATTACCAAAGTCAAAGCAATGACTGGAACTAAAAACATAATGGGTTTTAAATTATTCATCGGGAATGTTTTTTAAACTGTGTCAGGGGTGTTTTCTAAACTTTGTCAAATTTTTGAGCGAGTTGTAAATTTTGATTTATATTATCCTCCTACTTATCACCGAGACAAAACGCAATAAACTAACACCCAAATATTTCTAATCAAGGCAAAACCTATTGTTTGTCTTGATTGGAAATAGCTATTATATCCGTAAATAGTTCATCATTTTACCTATTACCACTGTATCGAAACTAAATTCATTCCACAAATCGAACACTCACCCGATGCATCTCTTACAATTTAGGGGTGCATCGGGCAGGTGTATTGGCTAAAAGAAGCTATTTCGGATTTTTTTGTTTCCATTTTAATATCAGAAGTATAATCAAACCACCAAAAAAAAGCTATTTTACAGGCACAGTTAATGGCATGCCACATACTGAGCATTTTTCATTTAATTTTCCTTGAACATTTGGGTGCATTGGGCAAGAGAATGTGTTTACGTTATTTTCCATTTTATGAAATATTTAGAAATTATTGATGTTTTGAATGGTCTACTGGTTTTTTGGTGTTCTTGTCTTTCATTTTGCTCATATCCATTTTGTCGTGCTTCATTTTTTCCATCATGTCCATCATTTTTGGGTCGTCCATCATGGTTTTGCACATGGTTTTCATCATAGTTGAATCTGTTTTACAAGCTTCCATCATGTCGTCCATCATTCCTTTCATCATTTCAGGCTTATCTTTCATCATTTTCATCATGGACTTATGGTTTTCCATCATCATTTCCATACCATTTTCTCTATTCATCATTTCTGTCATCATTTGTTTATGCATATTTGCATCGTTGCTGATTAAAGAAATAATTTCTTTGCGGGTCGTTTCATCCGCCAATAGTTGATTTGGGGTTTTTGCTGATTGGCAAGAAGAAAAAAAGACTATAAAGGCGATTAGTACAAGAGTAGTTTTCATTTTTTTAGTATTTAAATTGTTTTACAAAGCAAAATTTCTATTTTTCAACCAATAATTCTATGATTAAAATCATGTCGAAAAAGATTTATTATCATTAATTTTAGATTAATAGAAGGTGTATATAATTGAATGTTGAATTGTTATAATTATTGAAAAGACTTACATATTTCACATATTTGTTCTAAAAATTCCTTAATTCTCTTTGCAAAACCTCATTTTTGAATGTTCTGCAAAGAGAATTATATTATTACATTTTACACGCTTCGGCACATTTTTTACAAGCATCGGCACAAGCCTTGCAATGGTCGCCATGTTTTTCACATTCTGCCATACAAGCCTCACAACATTTTACGCATAATGCACAAATATCATCGCAGAATTGTGAATCTCTGGCACATAATCTTGCACATAATGCACAGATGTCGGCACAATCACGACAAGTTTTTAGACACTCTACCATGCCACCCATGTTGATGCACATAGTTATACATTTTTCGCACTCAATCATGCAGGCTACGCAAGCCTCTATACACATTTTTTTGTCTTTCATTTCTTTGTTTAAATTATGAAAATTATTGTTAAAAAAGAATACTAAAATTTAAAACTCAAACCGCCACCTGCGGTTTTGTAACGGGTATCATAATTGGCAAAAAGTGAGGCATTTCTGGTCAAAACATAGTCCAAACCTACGTGCAAGCGAGTGTAGCCTTCGATTAACCATTGCCCCTCAAACTCAAAACCTAACCTTCGGGTAAGTCTTTGTTGCCCTGATAATTGTAGCCGTACATTCCCTCTTGAATCAAGTTTTACTTCGGAATCAATGAGAAAAGGTAATAAATACCTTATTCCAATGACTGGTCTAATTATTTTGGAGTCAATATTTGAACCTGCTTCGCCCGATGGTTTCCGAAGAAAAAGCTCGTTTCCAGCATCTACGCCACCAAAAACCCTAAAATATTGTGTCAAATATCTTTCATAGTCCAAGTCAATCTCATAATCTCCTTTCCAATTGGCATCAGCACTTAAAATGAAAGCATTTCTGTTGTTTGAGCGGTTCATTTTTAAGTAATTATTGGTAACTCCTATATCAATATTTCCCCAAAAGAAATAGGCATTATCGTTCATAGATGCCATAAATTGTGGGTGCATCGGGGCAATATCTGCATCGGGAGTATCGCCCTCATAACTTATCACCCTTGCCATTCCCATAGCCATGTGATACAATAAATGGCAATGAAAAATCCAATCTTTTTCATCGTCTGCCAAGAACTCAATCGTAATACTTTCCATTGGGGCAAGGCTAACGGTATGTTTCAAAGGCGAATATTCGCCTTGCCCATTCAATACCCTAAAATAATGACCATGAAGGTGAATAGGGTGAAACATCATGGTTGTATTGACCAAATTAAAGCGGATAATTTCGCCTCTTTTTATGTTGATAGTTTCTTCACGAGACATGGGCTTGCCGTTGAACCCCCAAATATATCTTCGCATATCGCCCGTCAATTCAAGCCTGATTTCACGTAATGGGCGATTTTCAGGAAAAACGATTGGCTCAGTAGATTTCAAGTTTTGATAATTACTCGTATTGTATTCACCCAAATCCATACTCATTCCTTCCATGTCTTCGCCACCTTTCATGTCCATTTTTTTCATGTCATGGTCTTTCATATTCTTCATGTCATGTTTTAGAGAATCCATATTTTTCATGTCTATTCCCTTCATATCGTATTCTTTTTGGGGATTGGAATTTTCGATGCTTGAATAAGTAGGAAAAGTTTTAACATGATTCCCTTTCATTTTCATGGCATTCATATTCATTGACGACATGGTGCGGGTCATTTCGTATAAATTAGGTTTGGGCATTGTTGGTGCTTCCATTTTCATTCCTTTTCCCAAAAAAAACGAAGCATAGCCCGAACCATCTTGGGCAGTTGCCCTAATTTCATAAGCCATATCGTTGGGAATTGTCAGAATAAAATCAAAGGTTTCGCCCATGCCCATCAACTGATGACTTACTTTTATGGGTTGAATATCTTGCCCATCATTTGACATCATTTCCATATCGCCACCCGCAAAATTGACATTGAAATAAGAAGAAGTTCCTGCGTTGATAACCCTAACTCTAATTTTTTCATTAGGCTTTACATCTTCTAAACTACTGGTAGTCAATCCATTAATAAAAAATTTATCGTAAGAAATGTCAGAAATATCCATCGGTGGCATTCTTTGAAATGATTGCTTCAAATAAGCTCCCAAAGCCTTGTTTTTGATAATTCTGTCCAGACTTTGAATATTATTCTTGCGAATCGAATACCACTCATTCCTTCGTTTTAGGTTTTTCATGATACTTCCAGCACCCTCATCTGCCCAATCTGAAATCAATAAAACTACCTCTTTATCAACCTTAATTGTTGGCTTTTTTGGTTGAATTACAATAGAACCATGCAAGCCGATTTGCTCCTGTATATTGTGGGCGTGGTACCAATACGTTCCCGATTGGAGAATTGGAAAGCTAAAAGTATAAGTTTCACCTGCTAAAATTGGGGGCGTATTGAGGTAAGAAACCCCATCTTGACGGTTGGGGACTAAAATACCGTGCCAGTGAATGGAAGTTTCGGTTTTGAGCTTATTATGAATCCTGATTATGGCAGAATCTCCTTCGGTAAATTGTAAAGTTGGTCCTGCAATTCCGTTGTTTATTGCGATGGCAGTCGCTTTTTTACCAGTATAATTAACTTCTTTATAATCTATATTTAGGTCATACTCAACGGTTTTGCCCGAATATTTCACTAAATTTTGAGCAACGATTCTTGAAAGTGGAAGAGTATTATTTTTTAAATTATTAGCAGAAATATTTCTCTTTGAGGTTGATGAAGTGCCTTCTTTTTGAGGTTTTTGCTTGGTTTTGGGCATATGATGACCTTCATGTTGAGCAAAAATATTGGAGCAGATTATAGATAATAGAAAGATTGTCTTTTTCATTTTGAGTCGTGTAATTTATCCCATGAAAGAACTTTCATCTTGTAAAGGTGAGGTGTTTCGTGGTGAGAAGTGTTACACAATTCTATGAAAGACTTACATATTTCACATATTTTTAACTATATTTTTGATTAAAATTCCCATTTATTCCTTCAATTTTAGCTTTAATAGCTAATGCTTAGAGAGTAAATGAATTAAATGAAATTCAGTCATTGAGATTTCAAAATTCCGAGCCAGGCGAAGCGTCAATGGCTGAATTCCGTGATTTTTCCACTCTGTCGTTTTGAGTTACAGGAATTTGCCAAACTTTTGGCAACGTATGGCTGTCAGTATTTTTCTGATTAATCTTCTTAACTTTTAGTTGGGAAGGGGTTTTTTTTAACTCTTTCATGTTTTCTATTATTTTAAATACTTTTAAATTATTACCCAACAAAGGTGAAGAATCTGCAATGGAATATGTTACACAATTCTATCAAAGACTTACATATTTCACATAATATTTCTATGAATTAAGGAAATTCGCTTGGTTCTGGCAATTCGTGAGGCGGGATTTCAGTTGGCTTCTGCTGAGGGTTTTCTATCGGACTCTCGTCTGGATATATTTCGGGAACAATTTCTGTGATTGGCTCTATTTCTGGCAGTTTTGCAGGGTACGGAATTCCAATTGGTTCTTTTATTTGATTATTTATTCTTTTACGTTTCATGGTATTTAATTTATTTAGAAGAATA
>NZ_JAYWCU010000138.1:0-10558 GCF_043780375.1 Emticicia sp.
CCTTTTACTTTACTGATATTCAGGCCTTTATATGATTCCTGACGTTTGGTTGATGGCAAACCACCAATGTATTTTTCAAGTAATGGCTTGATTTTTTCAACCTCAAAGTTTCCAACAAAAACAAAAGTAAAATCGCTCAAATCGCTGAAACGGTCTTTATAAATTTCCATTGCACGGTCAATATTAACTTTATCAATATTTTCGGCTTTCATTGGTAAACGACGGAAATTTTTCTGATAAAGCGTTGTCAAAACAGTATCGCCAAAAACTTTTTCGGGCGTTAGTGTTTTCATCGAATTGGCTATCAAATCTTTCTGATTTTTTAAAAAACTTTTAACTACTTCGTTGTCACGTCGTGGCTGAGTTATGTAAGCGTACATCAATTGCAAAGCAGTTTCTAAATCTTTTGGCGTAGTGCTGCCACCAACACCTTCGGTTAATTCGCTAACATAAGTATAAACACTGGCAACTTTTCCTGCCAAAGCCTTATCTAATTGACTATCAGAGAGTTTGCTAACGCCACCTTGAGAAACGACAGTCGAGGCAAATTGTGCCGAATAATAATCTTCATCGTTATAAAGCGAAGTTCCACCTTTACTTGAAGCTGAGAATATAATTTGGTCATTTTTAAAAGTCGTTGGTTTCAAAGCAACTTTTACTCCATTGGCAAATACCAATTCGGTTACGCCCAATTCGTCTATTTTTTTCTCCGAAACTACCTTCGTTCCTTCTGGAATTTTCTCTAAAATTGGTGTTAAAACCGCTTCATCTTCATAAGGTTTTATGTCAGGATTTTTAAAGTTTATTAATTCCTTAATTTTTTCTTCATTGGGTAGTTTTTCCTTATCTTTTTCCGAACCAACAATTAAACCAACTCGATTTTCTTCCTTCATTATTTTACCAGTTATGGCATTTACTTCGGCGAGAGTGATTCCTTCTAAGTTAGTTTTTGTAAATTCGTAGCGAAAATCAGCATCAGTATAAGAAGTTCCTTGTAAGTAATTTTGTACCATCGCATTCACAAATGTTGCTGATTTTGTTTTGTCTTTTTCTTTGAAACCCTTTTCGACACCTACAAAATACTCTTTTTTGGCACGTTCCAACTCACCTTTCGTAAATCCAAATTTCTTTAAACGCTCTTGTTCGTCAATAATAGCCTTTATTGCAGCTTCCATTCCCTCGGCGTTTTTAGGCAACACAATGGTCTGAAAAACATCCAAACCTGCCAAAAACGAACTGTATCCCATCACCCCAAATACAAAGGGTGCATTTGGTTTTTTTGATGCTTCTTGTAAACGAGTGCTTATCATTTGGTTATATAAACTTTCGGCAATGTCAGTTCGGTAATCTGCTTGCGTAAGTGTTTTTTCTCTCGGAAGTTTGGTAATCATCTGAAAAGTAGATTGTGGCAATTCTTTATCTAAAATTTGAAAAGTCTGTGTTCCTACCGATGGTGGAATTTCGTATTTGGTAATCTTTGGGGCATTTTTACTCACTTTTAGTGGAGAAAACTTCTCTTTAATCAAGTTTTCAACTTTCTCTGGGTCAAAATCTCCCACAGCTACCACTGCCATGAGGTCAGGTCTGTACCAATCTTTATAAAACTTAACGATTTCTTCAGGCTTGAAAGTCTTCAAAATATCAACTTTTCCGATTGGAAGTCTATCAGCATAACGAGAGTTATTGAATAAAATCGGAAGCAATTTTTGTTGAATGCGTGATTGAGCATTTTTGCCTCTTGCACGTTCTTCTTCCAAAATAATCCCTCGTTCTTTATTAATTTCGGCTGTATCAAGAGTTGCGTAGCTAGACCAGTCAGCCAAAATCTGAAAAGCTCTTTCAAACAATTTAGCAGAATCAGTTGGCACTTGAAGCTGATAAATTGTTTCATCAAAACTCGTTGAGGCGTTCAAATCTGCTCCAAATTTCATCCCAGATTTTTGCAAGAAATTAACGAGTTCATTTTTTGGAAATTCTTTTGTGCCATTAAAATTCATGTGTTCCATGAAGTGGGCCAATCCTTGTTGAGCATCAGTTTCCAAAACTGAACCCGCATTGACCACTAAACGTAGCTCCATGCGATTTTTTGGCTCAGAATTTTTCAAAACATAATATTTTAATCCATTTTTGAGTGTCCCAACTCTTACGGCAGGATTATTGGGGATAGGAATATTGAGGTTTTGTGCAAAAACTTGTACAGAAATAGCAAAAGCCAGCAAACCAAGGGTAATTTTTCTCATAAATAAATGGAGATGTTAAAGGTTAAAAAACTTTTAGTTACACAAAAACGTTAGAATTGATATACAGCGTGCCAAAAATACAAAAAAAATTGATTTATGACTGAAAGACCTATACTAAGCCGTTTACTTTCTTACTTTATTAGAGGACTACTATTTGTAGCACCTATTGGTTTCACGATTTTTATACTTTTGGGGGCATTCGATTTTGTTGATAACATTATAAGGATTCGTATTCCTACAGAAGACCCAAGTCATGATTTAATTATTCCAGGTTTAGGTACATTGATTGTGATTGTCGGAACAATGATTACTGGGTTTACTTTTTCGGTTTTATTGCCTCAAACAATTCAAAATCTCATCGAAAATGCCATTAGTCATTTGCCGTTAGTCCGAATTTTTTATTTTGCTTTTAAAGATTTAATTTCAGCATTTGTAGGCGATAAACGAAAATTTACGCAGGCAGCAATTGTTTTAATTAATAAAGAAGCAGGTGTGCATAAAATAGGTTTCATTACACAAAATGATTTAACTACTTTGGGCGTTAATAATATGGTAGCTGTTTATTGTCCGCACAGTTATGCTTTTTCGGGAGAATTGATATTAGTGCCGAAAGAAAACGTAAGAATGCTCGACATGCCAAGTGCTGAAGTAATGAAACTCATCGTTTCGGGTGGTGTTTCGATAAAAGAATAATTGTGGGGTGAATCATTGGTTCGCAGTTTATAGATAAAAGCAAACAAATATGAAATTTTTACAACTAAAAAGTATTTTATTTCCCTTCATTTTAGTTGTCTATTCCAATATTTTCGCACAAGATTTCCACCAAAGAGAACCACTTTCAGTCGAAGAATTAATTTATAGAAAAGACCCAACAAGAGCAAAAGCAATGTTTACTAAAGGGCGATATTTAGTTTTGGAAAACCTCCGAAATAATAGCCGAACTCGCTTTTATGAAGGGGATTTATTTCGATTCAAAACTAAAGATGATTTTGTTTTTGAAAATGACATTTATTCCATAAAAGATTCCTCAATCGTTATTACTTCGCTCAATGAAGTTACTAATCGCTATGAATATGTAGAAATTAAACTCAACGAAATAAAGCGAATTTATAAACATTCTAAAAAGAAAATCCATATTAACTTATACACTTTTGCTCCTGTTGGGTACTTATTTATCGAGTGGGCAGCATGGAAAACTCCACCGTTATCAAATTCTAAATTGCCATTAGCAATAGGCTTGTCGCTTGCACAACCTTTTATTGGTGTTATTTCCAATCAATTTCGCAGTCGAAGAATCACCGAAAATTATCGTTTACGGATTTTTCAATCGTTCTAAGTAAGTCGGTTTTTATGAGCGACTATTTGATAGGAAGTAATTGGATTTTCAAAAAATAAAAAGTCGGCTATAAAAACCGACTTACTTATATTATCTTTGTGGCTGAATACAGAACCAAAGAATTTAATGGATAATATACTCCTTCATAAAAGCACCAGCCCATTCAACGTTAAAATAGCTTTAGCCTCTTCCAAATCAGAAAGCAATAGAGCCTTGATAATCAATGCTTTAGCCAATTTTTCTGGAGATTTACAAAACCTTTCAACTGCCCGTGATACCCAAACAATGATTCGTTTGTTGAAGTCAACTGACCAAACAGCCGATGTGATTGATGCAGGAACTACGATGCGTTTTTTGACTGCTTATTTTGTGGCAACCAATCAAAATAAAATAATGACAGGCACGCCTCGAATGTGCGAGCGTCCTATTGGCATTTTGGTTGATGCCCTCCGAAGCATTGGTGCAGAAATTGATTATTTAAAAAAAGAAGGGTATCCACCATTGCATATCAAGGGTTTTTCTAAGCAAAAATCGAACGAAGTTACGATTCGTGGCGATGTAAGTAGTCAATATATTTCGGCTTTATTGATGATTGCTCCAACTCTGCCGCAAGGTCTGACAATTAAATTGATAGGAGAATTAGGCTCAATTCCGTACATAAAAATGACACTCGAACAAATGAAAGCATTTGGGGTAAATTATGATGCAAATTGGGAACAAAAAATAATAAAAATTTTACCCGATATTTATCAATCAACTACTTACAAAATCGAGTCAGATTGGTCTGGGGCTAGTTATTGGTACAGTATTGTGGCACTTTCAGAGTTTGAAGATACACAAGTTGAACTGTTGGGTTTGAAAGAAAATTCGTTGCAAGGCGATAGTGATATTGTGAATATTATGTCTCATTTGGGAGTAAAAAGCACTTTTACGGAAAATGGTGTTTTTTTGACCAAAATTCCTGCTAAAAAAACATTGTGTTGGGATTTTACTAACTGCCCAGATTTAGCCCAGACCGTTGCAGTAACTTGTGCCGCCAAACACATTGAAGCAACTTTCACAGGAATTGAGAGTTTAAAAATCAAAGAAACTGATAGAATAGTAGCACTCCAAAACGAACTCCAAAAATTTGGCGGAGAGTTGATTGAAGTGGTAAAAAATACAGAATACTTAGTTAGGAAGTCCGCAGTACAGAGTCCAAAGCACACAGTAACGATCGCAACCTACGATGACCATCGAATGGCAATGGCTTTTGCACCGTTGGCAATGTTGATGGATGTTGTAATTGAAGAACCAAATGTAGTAGTTAAGTCATATCCAAGTTTTTGGGAAGACCTTTCCTTAGTTCTAAGTTTAGAGTCTTGAGTTCAGAATTCATAACTTTTTCTTAACTTTGCAAAACTTTCTTCTCAAAACACAATGCAATCACTCAGTACAAAGCACCTGCTTGGCATAAAAGACCTTACGACCAATGACATTCAGCTTATTTTGGAAACTGCCAAAGAGTTTAAAGATGTCATTAATCGTCCCATCAAAAAAGTGCCTTCTTTGCGTGATGTAACTATTGCCAATGTTTTTTTTGAAAATTCTACCCGTACTCGACTTTCTTTTGAATTAGCTGAAAAACGACTTTCTGCCGACGTAGTCAATTTTTCTGCTTCGGGAAGCTCGGTCAAAAAAGGTGAAACGCTACTTGATACCGTCAATAATATTTTGGCAATGAAAGTAGATATGGTTGTGATGCGACACAGCAGTCCGGGAGCTCCTCATTATTTATCAAAACATATCAAAGCCAACATCGTAAACGCAGGCGATGGCACACACGAGCATCCAACTCAAGCATTATTAGATGCATTTTCGATGCAAGAAAAATTAGGAGATTTATCAGGAAAGAAAGTGGCGATTATTGGTGACATTCTTCATTCGAGGGTAGCATTATCAAATATATTTTGTTTGCAAAAACTCGGTGCAGAAGTAATGGTTTGTGGCCCAAATACACTTTTGCCAAAATATATCAGAGAAATTGGTGTGAAAGTTGAGCATAATGTTCAAAATGCCTTGCAATGGTGCGATGTAGCCAATGTTTTACGGATTCAGTTGGAGCGTCAGCATATCAAATATTTCCCATCGTTACGAGAGTATTCTTTGTATTTTGGAATTAACAAAAAAATGCTTGACGAGTTGAATAAAGAAATTATTTTGATGCATCCCGGCCCAATAAATCGTGGTGTTGAACTCACAAGCGATGCCGCAGATTCTCACCACTCAATCATTCTCGACCAAGTTGAAAATGGTGTGGCGGTCAGAATGGCAGTGCTATATTTACTTGCACAATAAAAGTAAAAATGCAATATTCAGAAATAAAATCTTTAATTGTAGCCATGTTTGGTGAAAAAACTATCTTGAAAGAAGATACCATTTCGCCTCAACCAAACATTACTATTGCCAATGAAAAACTCTTGGAAGTTTGTCAGTTTCTTCACGTACAACCTAAATTATATTTTGATTTTCTGACCTGTATTACCGCTATCGACAATGGTGCTGAAATTGGAACAATTGAAGTGATTTATCACCTCAATTCAATTCCTTATGAGCATAGTTTTGTTTTGAAAGTTGAGGTTGAAAGAAACAAAGAAAACGAACCACTTCCTCAAGTATTTTCATTAACTCCAATCTGGAAAACAGCAGATTGGCACGAAAGAGAGGCCTTCGATTTAGTTGGTATTGATTTTGTTGGACACCCAGATTTAAGAAGAATCCTTCTACCAGCCGATTGGGAAGGGCATCCACTCAGAAAAGACTATAAAGAACAAGAGTTTTACCATGGAATAAAGGTAAAATACTGATAATCCTAGTAAGCCAACGCCACCTTAAACTCCGAAGTAGTATGAAATTTAATATCAGGATTATTCTGAATATTCATTCTTAAAATCCAGTCGGTTTCTGCCAAAAATACTGGATTTTCATCTTTGTCAAAAGCAATAAAGTTACTTTTTAGACGGATAAACTCAGCCAATTTGTTTTTATCCTCACACGTAATCCAGCAGGCTTTTGAGTAAGGCCGAGCTTCAAAAACACAACTTGCCGAGTATTCATTGAGTAAACGATGCTGAATAACTTCAAATTGCAGTTCACCAACTGTTCCAATAATTTTTCTATTGCCAGGCTGAAGAATAAACAATTGAGCAACTCCTTCATCGGTTAATTGTTGAACACCTTTTTCTAATTGCTTCGACTTCATCGGGTCTTTGTTAATAACCTCTTTGAAAATTTCGGGTGAAAAACTCGGAATTCCAACAAATTGCAAATCTTCTCCTTCTGTTAGCGTATCGCCAATTTTGAAAGTACCAGTATCGTACAAACCAATTACATCACCTGGATAGCCTTCATCAACTACATCTTTCCTATCTGCTAAAAAAGCAAACGGACTTGCAAAACGTATTTGTTTGTTCAGTCTGACGTGTTTATAAAACTTTCCACGTTCAAATTCACCACTACAAATTCTCAAAAAAGCAATTCTATCTCGGTGACGAGGGTCAATATTTGCATGAATTTTAAACACAAATCCACTAAATTTATCTTCATTAGGTTCTACCATTCGCTTGTCGGTCATTCGATGTACAGGTAGTGGAGAAACATCACAAAATGTATTCAACAACTCCATCACACCAAAATTACTCACCGCACTTCCAAAGAAAACGGGTGCAAGGTCGCCTTCTAAATAAGATTGTTTGTTAAAAGTTTCATAAACACCATCTATCAATTCCACATCTTCACGCAACTGATTGGCATCTTTTTGACCAACTTTTTCTTCTAAAATATCAGAATCTAATTCAATTTCTTCAATATCATCTTCCAAACGAGTTTTATTGACAGCAAAAAAATTCATTTTCTTTTCAAGCAAATGGTAAACTCCTTTGAAATTTTTACCACCATTGACTGGCCAAGTAATTGGGCGAACTTTAAGATTGAGTTTCTGCTCTAATTCATCTAATAAATCGAAAGGATTTTGTCCTTCTCTGTCCATTTTATTGATAAAAATAATCACAGGCGTTTGTCGCATTCGGCAAACTTCCATCAAGCGTTCAGTTTGTTCCTCCACGCCTTTTACACAATCAATTACCAAAATTACACTATCAACTGCCGTCAAAGTTCTGTAGGTATCTTCTGCGAAATCTTTGTGACCAGGCGTATCTAATATATTGATTTTAAGATTTTTATATTCGAAAGTCATTACCGAAGTTGCCACCGAAATACCACGTTGCTTTTCAATTTCCATAAAATCTGAGGTTGTTGACTTCTTGATTTTATTTGATTTTACAGCCCCTGCGGTTTGGATTGCACCACCAAAAAGGAGTAGTTTTTCGGTCAATGTGGTTTTTCCTGCATCGGGGTGAGCAATGATAGCAAAAGTACGGCGTTTGTGTAATTCTTCAATAAATGACATTGGTATCTAATTTTGTAAAACGAGTGCAAAATTAGTCAATTTTATTGTAAAACGGGTTTCCTAACCTGTTGTTTTTCTAAAAGTGAGACGGATTTGAAAAACATTCGTACAATTTTAAAACTCAGGAGCGAATACATCCCAGAGTTTATTGGCTTGGTCTTGAATTACTTTTGGTAGTTTTTTGAAAGCAGCATCAGTCACTTTTTCTTTCTTAAAATCAAAACCTCTCGGAAGTGTATTTCCTCGAATAGCAGCCTTGCTCCCATTTTCAATAACCATTAGTTTTAAGCCAATTGGACTAACATCGCTTCGGCAACCAATTTTATAGAGAAAAGTAATTTCAGCGTATTTATTTTTGTCTAAATCGGTGATAATAAGTGATTTATCAAGAAATTGCAAATCGTTGTCAAATTCACAATGACTCTCATTATCTGTAATTTGTCGAATTAAGTCAAATTGATTATTACTTTTTTCGATATAATGTTTAACCAACAAAGTTTTTGTAAGCCACTCATCCGAACCATTTAAATGCGTTGTCACAATTAAGTAATTTTTACCATTTTTATCTTCAAATTGAAGTGCTTTTTCTACAGTTGAATCGTCAGTAACGTATTTTTGAAGTATCGATGCCTCAATCTTTTTGCTAATTATTTGTTGTGAAAAACACGTAAAGCTAATTAAACTTATGGTAAGGGTTATTAATTTCATTATTGAATTTGTGATTGTAAATACTTGATAGTCAGCTTTTTGTGTTTCTTTTCTTCTCTAAATTTCCTTTCAACCCGCTCCCCAATACCTTGAAGCCTCTTTGATTATTTCAAAAATATTTTTATTGGCTTTGTCATATTCGATATTTGCACCTTCTGCACCTGCCCATTCGGTAATTATTTCTAAATCACCCTGCTGATTACGAAAAACTGCCAAAATTCTGATAGCATCATTCGGAAATTCTCCGCCATCATCCACACGCCATGTTGAGCCTACATCATATTTTGCAGGATAATCTCTATAAATAAATTGCTTACCTCCAATCACCAAACTTGCCAAAACGCTATCTTTTTTAGGTGAAAAAACGACGATATACGCTTCAAGGTTTTCACCTAAATTGGCTACTTTCCAAGCACTTTTGATTGTTCTTTTTCGCTCATTTTCGATGGCTGTTTTGATTTTGCTATCAATTATTGTTGGTTGTGCTAAAGTTTTGACCGAAATCGACAAATGATTTTTAACAAATTCTTCATTGAAAAGTACCGAAGTGAGGTCTGGATTGACTTTTTTTTCACCATTTGTCACAAATATTTGCCCAGTACAATTATCGAAATTTGAATAAGTCTGATTGACACCTCTATCATTGCCTTTTTGTGTTTTTACAAAACTAATAGTAGTAGTAGTACCTTGATTATCAAGTGTTTGTGTAAATAACTTAGGATTAGTATTTTCTTCAAAACCTAAAATTTGATTACCTTTTTCATTGCTAAATCCAAAAGTAATAGCTTCTTCAATTTCAGAGATTGCAGGGGTCGTAGCAGTTGCAACCGAATCTGTATTTTCTGTTTTTTGTGCTGTTTTAGTTTGACAAGAAAACAAAACAAAGATGGATGCTAAGAAAGCCAATGTTTTCATAAAGAATTGATTATTAGGGTTTTGAATTTAATACTTCTGAAAATAACTTTGTATAACTGCCTCCCCAACTTTTCCTTGAGGGGTATATTTATCTCTAAATTCATGTTTTTTGCCAAAATCTTTTTCATGTTTTATAGCTGGAAACCATTTCCAAACAAAACATCCTGCAAACCATTTTTCTTGCCAAATTTCCTCAAAAAATGCTCGGTAAGCAACCGCTTGAAGTGCATCATTATCGGGGTGTTTTGAGTGAGACTCCCAAGGTTTGTCAGTTGTAAAATCGGTACTTTGATAACCCATTTCGGTAAAAAGAATCGGTTTTTGCACTACTCTGCTATACTTTTCTATTTCTTCTTTATGCTTTTTCCATGCCTTTCTGAGGATTTCGGCATTGGGCGATTTTTCTTCTGATAATGGGAAATAGCCATCAATTCCTACAAAATCCAATTCATTCCAGAAAGGTACTTTGTCGTAACAATCCCAGTTTTCGGCATATGTCAATTTTCCATGATAAACCTTTTTTATATCTTGAATTATTTTATGCCAAAACTGTGGGCGTTTTGCCACAAAATTTTCAAATTCAGTAGCAATGCAATAAATTTCGACGTGCGTAGAGTCAGCAACTTTTGCAAAATCTAATAGATAATCACCAAAAGTTTTTTCAAAAACCTGCCATTCTGCTTCCGTTTTAAAATCCATATCACCGGTATATGAACTCTGAGAACTTTGAATCCAAGCATGAGGTTTTAGCATCACTTTCAGGCCTTTTTGATGTGCCAAATTTACACATTCGGCTGTTCCTGATGGAGATTCTCCCCACCAATGTCCATCAGAAGATTTATTATATTTAAAATTTGGACTACCATCTCTCGTAAAACCATAAGGTGTAAGTGCCACCCATTCGGCATTGAT
>NZ_JAYWCU010000139.1:0-9168 GCF_043780375.1 Emticicia sp.
GATATTGAAAAGTCAATTTCGGAAAAAATAAAAAATGATTACCGCCAAATAATGACCGATTGGCAAAAGAAAGAAGCGGAACGATTTGAACAAAAAGAACAGCAACGAGATGCCGAATTGAAGCGAAAAGAGCAAGAATTGGCCGAATCGATTGAAAAACAAAGAAAAACGATGGCGGATGAGATTCGTGAAAGGCTCATAAAAGAAAGTTCGGCTTCCATCGAATCTTTGAACAAGCAATTAGAAAATCAGACTGAAATGATAAGCGGTTTGCGAAAAAAAGAAATTGATTTCTTGGAAAAAGAGCGTGCCTTGAAAGATGAAAAAGACCGAATGGAGTTGGAGAAAAAACAATTTGAAATGCAAATTCAAGACCAAATAAAGGAGAAACTAAGCAAAGATTTTGAAATAAAATATGAATTGATTATCAAGGAAAAGGAAAAACAACTCGAAGACCAAAAGAAATTGGCGGCTGAAATGCAGCGAAAAGCTGAGCAAGGTTCGATGCAATTGCAGGGAGAGGTTCAAGAAATGGGGCTGGAAGAAATGTTAAAAAACACCTTTATTTATGACGAAATTAGTGAAGTTGGCAAGGGAATTCGTGGAGCTGATGTTATTCAAACTGTAAAAAATGAATTAGGACAAGTATGTGGAAAAATTATTTATGAAAGTAAACGCACACAAAATTTTGGTGGTGATTGGATTGAAAAACTGAAAGACGACCAACGTCAAATTGGTGCAGAAATAGCAGTGTTAGTTACCCAAACTATGCCCAAAGAGATGGAGCGTTTTGGTGAAAGAGATGGCGTTTGGATTTGCAACTACTTAGAAATGAAGAGTTTAGTGTTTGTTTTGCGTAAAATATTGATTCAGACTCAAACTGCAAAATCTGCCAACGAAAACAAAACCGATAAAATGAGTTTGCTTTATACTTACTTAACTTCCAATCAATTTCGCCAACAAATTGAAGCCATTGTTGAGAGTTTTACAACCATGAAATCAGATTTGGATAAAGAAAGACGTGCTATGCAACGGATTTGGAAAGAACGAGAAGTGCAAATTGAAAAAGTGATTGGCAGCACCATTGATATGTATGGCAGCATCAGAGGAATTGCTGGAAATGCCATCGCACCAATTCAATATTTAGAATTGCCTGGAAGCGAGGAAGAATGAAAATAGTACGACGGATTTCCTAATCCGTTGTACATTTATTTACAAAACCTTCCTCAAAGCATTTCTCAAAGCATTCCTCACCTCGGGTGCTGAAATAAGTCCTGTATGTCGCCAAAGTAATTTACTATTTTGGAAAAGCATCAAGGTTGGTACGGCTTCGAGTTTATATTTTTTTCGGAGAGCTACATTTTTGTCCACGTCAATTTTTACGACCAACAATTCGTCATCTAACTCATCTACCAATTGGTTGAGCATAGACGAAATTTTCTTGCAAGGTTTGCACCAGTCTGCCGTGAAATCTATCAAAACGGGTTCATCCGACCCAATTAATTCTTCAAAAGAACCAGTCATTTTCTTAATTGTTTACTGAAATAATACTACATTTTTTATTAAGAAATGGTTCTATTTTACTTCTCTAAATATCGTTTTTTAAAAGCTAACGGGTTTTCATTAGTTATTTTCTTGAAAGTTCGATTGAAATATGAAAGGCTTTCAAAACCACATTCAAAGCAAGTTTCGGTTACGTTTTTATCTGAAAGTAATAGTCGCTTGGCTTGGCTGACTCGGTAAAGATTCAAAAATTCGGTGAAAGTAAGTAGTGTTCGTTTTTTAAAATAACGACAAAAAGCAGCGTGTGAAAGATTGCTGAGGCTTGCTACTTCGTCGATTTCTATTTTCCTTTGAAAATTTTCATCAATAAATCGATAAAGACGTTTAAGGCGTTCTCGTTCCCTTTTATTATATTGATTTTCAACAGGATGTGTGTGTAGCAATTCAATATTAGTAGCTGATGCTAAATCTTTAAAAACACTTAAAATTTCTAAAAACTGTTCAAAATGCGGTAATAAGTATAAATTCTTTAATCGATTTGCTACTTTTTGCTTGGTTTCAGAATCGAACGCTACACAAAATTTAGACTTTTCAAAAAGCTGAGAAATACTCGAAAGTTCGGGTGTATTGGCAAGGGCCGACCCCAAAAAATCCTGACTAATATGAACCACTATTACGTCGTAATCAGTCTTTATTCCATAGTCAAAATTGAGATGTGGAATATTTGAGCCAATAAAAACCAAATCGCTTTCTTCATAGCGTGAAATATGCCTGCCTACATGGCGAGTACCGTTTACTCCCTCAATAAAAACTAATTCAAATTCGGGATGGAAATGCCAAAAGAATAAATCGCTCATTTTAGGATTAACCATCACATGAAATGAACTATCGGTAAATGGTTTGAGTTCTTCAAATCGAATTTTCATTGCATTTTTGACTATAATTAACATTAAATCATACTAATATATTAAAAAAAATCAATATTGTTCAAATTTATGCAATAATTGTTATATAAATGCACGATTTGGATATGCTATCTTTGTATTATTATTTTAATCTTTAATATAACAAAATATGGAAACCAAAGACCAGAGAATGGTAGCTACCATGGCTCCAACCATGATGCCCAACACCAATCATAAAGATATTCCTGGAAATCCGTCGACAGCAACAAGTAGTTTTTTGAAACTAAATGACCGTTCAAATGGGAAACCTTTAAAGGTTTTGAGCGAAGAAGATTGGGCTTTTTGGGTAGAAAATGGCTACGTAATTATCAAAAATGCTGTATCAAAAGTGCAAGCCCAAGCTACTGCTCAGTTTTTGTGGGAATTTGAAGAAAAAGACCCCAATGACCAAACCACTTGGTATGCACCGCCTCGTTCGGAGATGAAAATGAAAGAGTTGGCAGGAACAGGCATGGTTGAGGTTTATAATAATCAACATTTGTGGAATAACCGTCAAGTGCAGCGAGTGTATGATGCTTTTACCGATATTTGGGGAACAGAAAAGTTGTGGGTTACGATTGATCGTGCAAACCTTAATTTTCCGATTCGACCGGGTTTCGAATATAAAGGTTTTATTCATTGGGACTATGACCCCGAAACAAAACCTCAAAATGTACAAGGAGTTTTGGCTCTTGCCGACCAAACCGACGAAAACATGGGTGGTTTTCAATGTATTCCAGAGTTGTATCGTACTTATGATACTTGGAAATTGACTCAACCCGAAGACCGAAATCATTTTAAGCCCGATACTTCGGCGTTTGAAGGAAAGTTTCATAAAGTGAAATTAGAAGCAGGCGATTTACTAATTTTCAATAGCATAACACCACATGGCATTCGTCCGAATAATTCGGATAATAAAGTTAGAATTGCTCAATATATTTCGATGATGCCAGCCGAAGAAGACAACGAAGCAATGCTTGAATGGCGAGTAAATTCTTGGAAAAATCGTATTTCTCCTGAAGGATACGCTTTTCCTGGTGACCCAAGAAATTGGGAACAAACAAAATACGGCACTGCGGAGTTGAACGATTTAGGTAAAAAATTATTAGGACTTGAAAAATGGTGAAAGCCCATCTTTATAAGTTGTGCTGAAGGAAATTTTCGCCCCTTGAAAAAGGGACGACCGTCGCACGGGGAAAATTTATTAAAAAAACATAAAACATGGTACAAAAACAACTTTATACCACCCTCAACAATGGTATTTCGATGCCTTTGCTGGGGCTTGGGGTGTATGACATGTACAAAAAAGATGCCGAGCAAGCAGTTTTGTGGGCATTAGAAACGGGTTATCGCCTCATTGACACGGCGGCAATGTATGAAAATGAAGTCGAAATTGGGAATGCGGTGCGAGAAAGTGGCATAGCTCGAAAAGAACTTTTTATAACTACAAAAGTACATAATACCGAGCAAGGTTTTGACCAAACTTTACGAGCTTTTGACGAAAGTCAGCGAAAACTTAATTGTGAATACATAGATTTATACTTGGTGCATTGGCCTATAAAAGTCACCCGAAAAGATACTTGGAAAGCTCTTGAAAGAATTTATTCCGAAGGGCGAGTGCGGGCAATAGGGGTTGCCAATTATTTGATTCCGTTTTTAGATGAATTGGCTACTTATGGTAATATCGTTCCTGCTGTCAATCAAGTAGAATTTAGCCCATATTTGTATTTGGAAAACTTATTGAAATATTGTCAGACTAAGCAAATACAATTGCAAGCCTATACGCCTTTGGTGCGTGGGCAACGCATGAATGACCCAAAACTATTGTTTTTAGCTCAAAAATATGCTAAAACCCCTGCTCAAATCATTCTTCGTTGGGCTTTGCAACATGGTGTTTCTACTATTCCAAAATCAGCGAATTTAGCAAGAATCAAAGAAAACTTCGATGTTTTTGACTTTAAAATTGATGCCGTAGATATGAGCATAATAGATACTTTTCACGAAAATTTCAGAGTGGTAGAAGACCCAATGGAACTGTTTTAACAAATTTTTGTCCTACCTTTGACTAAATATTAGATAGAAACTCGATGAAGCAAAAGGACAGAAGACCGAAACAACAAAATATAGATAAAATATCAAAACCAGAAGCAACACGTTTTACGGTCATTGAAGAAACCGAATTATTGGTTTTTTTATTGGCAAAAATGGCTCAAAAAAGTCGAAATGACGTTAAAATTTTATTGAGAGACAAACATATTTTTGTTGATGGAAAATCAATGACGCAGTTCAATCATCTACTAAAACCCGAGCAAATTGTTGAAATTAAGTGGAAAAAAGCCCCTGAAGAACAAAAATATAGAGGAATAAATATCATTTTTGAAGACCAATACCTTATCGTTATCGAAAAGCAAGCGGGTGTATTATCTATTGCTACCGAAAAACAAAAAGACAACACAGCTTACAGCATTTTGAGTGGGCATATTAAGAAACAAAATCCAAGTAATCGTATTTTTGTGGTGCATCGCCTCGACCGTGAAACGTCGGGTTTAATGATGTTTGCCAAGAGTGAAAAAGTACAAAAATTATTACAAGAATCTTGGAATGCTACGATTCAAGAGCGTACTTATTTAGCTGTGGTTGAAGGTTATGTCGAGAAAAAGCAAGATACAATTATCTCCTATTTGGTTGAAAGTAAGTCTTTAACTGTTTATTCTAACAAAAATTCGGAAGTAGGGCAAAAGGCAATTACACACTTTGAAGTACTAAAAAGCAATAAAAACTTCACTTTATTGAAAGTAAATCTCGAAACTGGACGCAAAAACCAGATTCGAGTGCATGCAAAAGATATTGGTCATTCGGTTGTTGGTGATGACAAATATGGAGCAAAAACTGACCCCATTAAACGATTAGGACTTCATGCTTGGGTGCTGGCATTCAAACACCCAATCACAGGTGAAGACTTGAATTTTGAAACCCAAATGCCCGCTAAGTTTGTGGGTTTATTCTGATTGTATTCCTCATTATATTATTATTAAAATCAGTTTTCTGCCTTTTCCCATTTTAACTACGAAATATTTCGTAGTTAAAAATCGGGGTACAAATACTTACTTTCTTTTTTCTACTTTTTTTTAACCTTTTTATGATTGTGAAGTATCCACAATTAAAAAACGGCTTACCACAACTTTTTTCCGAGTGGAGCTTTGACATATAAAGCAACCGACAATCACTCTTTTAATTTAGCGACCTATTTGCAATTGCCGTTTTAAAAACGGCTGACACACCGACTGAATTAAAATTCAGCCGAATGGGGTTTTAGTCAAATAATAAGTCCGATGGATATGTTGGATATTTAGGGGAATATTTATAGTTTTGGGAATAGACATTTCAGATATTTGATACACTCAGAAAAGGTGCAGATATATGAAATATAAACGCCATAAATCATAAAATACAGAGCGTATGGCGGTTATACACTCGTTGGCGGTCATTATGAAAAAAATCCAAAGCATAATAAATCGGTACGGACAGACTTATAAACCTTAATAATGAAAAATATAATTTTAGTTTCAATATTCTTACTGACCATTGCAAATAAAGGTTTTGGGCAGTCTATTTTGGACACTTTGAGGACAAAAGCGGAGAACAATCAAATTCCAACAAAATGGAATATTGACCTATTTTCAAAGGACATAAAATGGCGTGAGAGCGACAAATCCAAACCTTTAAAGTCTCTTGCGTTCCCAGTTGAAAAATACGACACTTACGTTTTTACTCAACCGTTTAATTTTAAGATACAAAATTCAAATTTTGCTGGAATTTCAACAGGTGAGAACATTGGTGGCAGAGAGAACAAAATGATATTTAGACACGATTTATGTTTAATATTTTTTACCAAGGACACTCTTACAACAATTAGTAAAGCAGACGTTATTTCCAGAAACTCACCATACTTAACTTTTCAAGGAACTTTTAAATCAACAGAACAATTTGATTTTGTTGGTGTGAAAAGCCCTGATGATAAAGGATTTTTGATGGTAAGTACGAAGGCTTTTGATTTACAATTCGGACAGACTGTTATTATTTTCCCGAACGAGAACGGTTCTTTCTATTACCTTCAACTAACTGAAAAACCAATTCCAAATGAAGATTTTAGCAAATTCATAGACCGACTGAAATCAAACGAGAAGCTAAATACGATGCTGAACTATGCGACGAAAAAATAACGACCGCCAACATAGTATTGTGGCAAGTGGGGGCTGACGGAATACATTGAGCATCAGTTAATAATTTAGCTTTTGTTCCGTCTGACGGAAACTGCCAAACATTTGTAAGTAATTGAACATCAGTAATTTATATCGGCAGACGTTCAGGCGGACGAGTTTCAAATTCCCCCACCTGACCACAATACTTTTTCGTTAGGTGGCAAGTGCAAAACGAAAACCACGGACAATTTTAACGCTTATAAAAAAGTTAAAACATGAAAAAGACAAGCCTAATTTTGACATTCTTTTTATTCAGTATTTATGCCTTTGGACAAAAAAGTATGACATTCCAACAAGCAGAAAAAATTGGCATTTCCCAAAAACTTGACAGCCTTTATCGTGGTGGAATTGATAGTGATTCTACTAAATCTATTTTCAAAGACCAAAAGGCTTACATTGAATCGTATCAACAGTTTATTTTTCAACTTGGCGACTTTTTGAAAAAAAACGATTTTAAGTGGGGCAAACAAGTACGTTGCTTCAACAGAATATATTTTTCCAAACAAGGGACGGTCGACTATTTCTTGTATAATTTCAAGGAAGGACAGATCACACTTGAACAAGAAAATACATTCGGAAACTTGGCACAAAAATTCATTCAACAAGCGAAGTTTGGACTTAAAACTGACACACAATTTGCTCAATGTAGTCCTGTAAAATATACTGATTTATAGATTCACAGGACTTAGAATTAGAATATTCTGGACTCGTGGACAGTTTTTAGATAGGACATTGGACACTAATTATACGACAATTATACTTCATTTTGAACACATCATCGAACGACAATATGCCTGCCGCCAACATAGTATTGTGGCAAGCGGGGGCGGACGGAAGTAGTTGAACATCAGTATATTAACAAACATTTGCACCAGCGGACGGAATACTATGAAGCAGTTGGAAGTAACTCAACTTTGGAACAAAACCCAGCCTCAGTTACGGGCGGACAAGTTCCAAATTCCCCCTTCTTCATTAATACTTTAGCGTTGGCAGCAAGCGTAAAGACCGGCACAACAACCATTAAACTGACAGACAATTAGACTATTCAAACTTGATCAAATCTATCAAATTTCCACACCAATTGAGCGAATTCCATCAAAAACAGATAAAAGGATGTTGGGTTACACTTTGAATGCAGAGATTTTAAAGAAGGTATGATTTTTATAATTTCACACCTTCTCTAAATAATTATTACGCACCCTTCACCGCCTCAATAATTTTAATTTGCTCTACAATCTGCTCAGGTTTTATCAATAATTCTTTACCTTCGGTAATGGCTTCGTAGAGGTTTTGAAATAGGAAATTCCAATTGCCAATTTCGGTTTCTATCGTTCCTCTGAAATTTTGACCATTGATTTCTGTATTCAAAATACCCCATTTTTCGGCAGATTCTACGCCAAAACCTGCCATTAGTGGCATTAAACCTGATTTTAAATGGTCTTCTTGCACATCTAATCCATATTTTACGAATGAACCTTTTGTGCCATGCAAAATATATCTTGGGCCTTCTTCACGTACCAATAGGCTTGATTTTAGCAAAACTTTTAGCTTTCCATAGTCCAAGCGAATATTAAATGCATCATCAATTTCTGAACCTTCTCTTTGGGTAAAAGTTTCTCCCGAAACTGAATTAGGTTTACCAAAAAGTACAATTGTTTGGTCAATAATATGAGAGCCTAAATCATAGATAATTCCGCTACCTGGCCCAGTTTCTTCTTTCCATTTTTTAGCATTCAGAATAGGCTTATGTCTATCAAAATGAATTTCAAAACTTAATAATTCACCCAAAAGTTTGTTTTCTATAACTTTTTTAACGGTCATAAAATCGCTATCAAAACGGCGATTTTGGAAGATAGAGATGACTTTTCCTTGTTTTTTTGCAAGCAAAATTAATTCTTCTGCTTCTGCAACGGTTGAGGTGAAAGGTTTCTCGACCAGCACATTTTTACCTGCTAAAAGACACTGACGGGCATGACTGTAGTGCGTACTGTTTGGCGAAGCAATGCTTACTAAATCAATTTCAGTATCTGCCAAAACTTCGTCTAAACTTCGGGCAACTTGCACTGTTGGATAAACCGCTTGTGGATTTTGTGAAGCAGAAACAATGGTTTTTAGATTAAAATTAGGATTTGCAAGAAAAAAAGGAGCTTGTAAATATCTCCCAGAAAGTCCGAATCCGACAAGGGCAACGTTGAGCATAGTACTTAGATTTTAGTTCAAACCACTAAAGTAGAACTTTTTAAATCAATTCCAAAATTCTCATTTTTCTGCGTGATACATCAATCTTCTCTCCCGTAGAAAGACAAGCACAGTGTCCTACGATGGTTTTTTCAAACCCTGTTAAGTATTTTAAATTAAGTATGTCTTGTCCTAAAATAAGTTTACAATTATAGTTGAAAATCCTGATATAGGTTTACAGTTGATTTATTATAATAATTTTTCCAGTATCTTTTCAATTT
>NZ_JAYWCU010000140.1:0-9404 GCF_043780375.1 Emticicia sp.
GACGACATGATAAAAGAAGCCGAAAGAGATTTGAAGCGAAAAGTACGTACTGGTAAAGATAGTGTAATTATCAAAGGGCCAATTATTTATAAAGCGGGCACTTTTGCTATCATTTCTTCGGCAGCCAATGAGAAAGGAGAGTTTAGCAAACAAGTTATTGGTGTGGGCAAAGCCCCAGTCATTGAAGGTACAAAAGCTGCTGTTTCGATACAATTAACCAAACTTGGTTCAAAAGTGCTTTGGGAATCTTTCAAAACTGCTACGCCTGACTTGAGTTTTTCTTTTATAATGGACGTAAGTGGTTATCGTTCGCCAATCAAAGCCACTATCGTAGCTGATTTTGACCAAATTTATGAGAATCAGACTTTTAAAGCGGGACTTGAAGGTGCAAATATTGATGCAAAAATTGAGGCTACTTTTAAAGAATTGCTTCAATCAGGAGCAATAAAAGTCAATAATATAGGCTCAGATAAATCGCAAGAGCAATTGATAGAAATGGCTTTCAATAAACTCTCAGCTATGATGTTTGAGCCTGTCAGCACAAGTGATGAACCTCAGCAAAACAACGCTAATCCTTTGGCAGCTTTAACTCCGCTCATTGGCTTGGCTGCTGGTGCTGCAACAGGTGGAGCAGGAACTGTGGCAACTTCGGCTGCTTCTACCAAATTGGTGTTTGGTTATAAATTTAAAAAAGAACGCAAGCGAGGGAAGTTTACAATTGACCTCAATAAAAGTTTAAGCGAAGAAGTTTCGTTTCGATTTGATGAGAATGTAGGGAGCGATGCCGTAAAATGCAAGCCTTGTTATAAGCAAGTAAATTTAGACGACCCATTTTATTTGCAAAGAGAAGTTTTTGTTTCGGTTGATAAAAAAAGTCCAGCACTTTTTACAAAATATGTCAATTCAGTAACCTTTAGTATGAAAAAAAAACATGGCGAAAGTGATGCAACCATTCAAGAAGTGAGAATTGGCGACAAAGAATTCAATACTAATAGCAATTCTTTCCGCATGTTATATGGCTGGAAAACAGGTGCCGATAATGATAGAAACGAATGGCTTAAATATGATTATAAAACTGTTTGGAGCTTTTTTGGTGGACATCGAGAAGAAAGTGTTTGGCAAGTTTCTGACGATTTTGGTTTGGATTTAAGTCCGCCGATGCAACTAAAAGAAGTCAAAATTGAGGCAAGTCCCGAACTTTTGAAAGAAAATCAGATTCGTTCAGTAAATGTAAAATTCTACTATGATTACGGTGATGGCGAAAAAATGGAACAAGTCAATATTAAAAGTACTGACAAAGCCACCTCTCAATCAGCAGAATTTATGCTTAAAAAAGGGGTAGATAGCTACGATTATGAAATTAATTGGCGACTTATGGGAAACAAAGTCATTCCGTCAGGCAGGAAAAAAAGTACCGATACGCTATTATATGTAGATGAATTACCAACAAATTAAAACCTCAAATAATTAAAGGAATGAAAACTAAAAAACAGATTTTAATCTTCTTTCTCTTGGCAATATCCATTTATGGACATTCTCAACAGATTGTTTTTGATAGAGGTGTAAGGGTTGGTGAGCTTACAGCTTTTCCTGATGTGAGTATTCCTACAAATTATTATTATCTCCCTGATAAAATACAAGTAGCCACTCATCCTGACGGCTCTTTGCAATTTTCTTTTTTGCGATATGTAAGAAATGTAGAAAGTACAGGTAGCGGAACTATCAGCGAATCGAATGATGCTGGCGGAATTATTCATGCGGTTGTTAGTTTAGCTGTTCCTGCCGAACAAATCCGTTCTGCAGAGCGAGAACTACAAAAGAAAGTGCCGGGAGCAAAACTTATGGGTGGTGTGATGTATAAAAGTGGTAAAATTGCTCTTATTTCTTCAATTATTGGTAGTGATGGTACACTTACCAAAAAAGTTGTTGGCTTAGGTTCGGCTCCAGTATTGGAAGGACAGAAAGCTGCAGTTTCGGTAATGCTAACCAAACAAGGGGCTGACATTCTTAGAGCTACATTCAAAACGCCAACACCAGATTTAAGTTTTCAATTTGAAATGGATTCAAAAGGCTATCAATCGCCCAAAAGCTGTCGAATTGAAGCAGATTTTGAACAAATATACACTAATAGAACTGTGGAAGCGGCCATCGCAAGTCCTGTATTTGCCGCTGAACTTAGAAATGCTTTTGAAGATTTATCTAATAGTGGAGCTATCAAAGTAACTCAAATTGGTGAAGATGCTGAACTCAATAAAATGCGTGAAACTGCTTATAATCAATTAGTTAACTTGATGTTCGACCGTGTTGGCGGGCAAGGTGAACAAGACCTTAATAGCTTAAGACCTGACCAACAACGCAGCATATTAGATAGAGCAACCGACCTCCTGAATCATTCACGTCAAGAAGCAACGCAACAAAATGAAAGAGCAAGAACCGAAAATCGTGAAAATGCAACTGCTGCGTTAAGTCGAGAAAGAGTCAGAGCAATTACTTATATGGATTCTATTTATCGTGCAAGAGGCATTCGATTACCCCCTTCGAGTGTCCAAAATCCACCTCAAGTAGAGCAAGTACCCGTGCCGAGTTTTGCAATAACTGCTTCTTTTGTTCAGAAAAAAACACGTAGAACAGGCAAATACGTAGTTGATTTAAACAAATATACTGAAGACCAACGCACCTTTACTTTTTCAGAAAACGTAGGAAATGTAATGGAAAAATGCCCAAAATGCTTTGTAGATGTCAATATTGACGACCCACTTTACAAGCAGAGAGATGTCATTGTAAAATTGGTTGGTATTGCAACGCAAGACTTTGATTCATACATAAACTCGATTGAAGTAGTGATGAGAAAAAAGCATGAAAACAATGACATAACTCTCCAAAGTTTAGTGATAGACAAAGTAGCTTTCAATGCTCAAGCAAATAATTTTAAGATGCAATATGGTTGGAAAGATGATAGTAATCGTGCAAAATGGCTAAAGTATGATTATAAAACCAAATGGACTTTCCAAGGTGGAATGACGGTCGAAACCGATTGGAAACAACAAGAGTTTTCGACAATTAGCTTAGTTCCGCCATTAGTAAAAAAAGATGTTTATGTTGAAATTGATCCAGCATTGATTCAAGATAAAGGGCTGAGGGCTGCCGAAGTAAGACTTTATTACAAAAATGGAGAAAACGAATTGTCAAAAACCCTAAGTATGAAATCGGCTGATAATATTCTTTCAAAAAGTGCCGAGATTATACTTCCACAAGGTATTGATGACTACACTTACGATGTTACATGGTTTATAAAAGGAAAACAACCGCTTAAAACTAATCGGATTCCTTATAATGCAGGAACACTTTTCTTAGATATTATTGCACAATAATTATTTTATTTTTAGAAAACTAAACCTTATTGAGTCATGAAAAAAACACTTGTTTTAATTTTATTATACTCTATATATTCTAATAGCTATTCTCAAAAAAAGGCATGTACAACTCAAGAAGTATTTAACCAACGCCTTGGTTCGGTGAGCGGTTTGAGAGAAATTGTTGATCGTTATCTGGCTGCATTAAGAACCAGAATAGAAAATTACCCAATAAATCCTCAATTGCATCGTAATCCACTTATTATTCCAGTGGTTGTTCATGTGGTTTATAATAATGCTACTCAAAATATTACTGATGAGCAAATCAATTCTCAAATTGATGCTTTAAATAGGGCTTTTAGAAAGAGAAATACCACCGAAATAGCCACGAATCCTTCAACTACCTATAAAGGAAGAACCTCGGACTGTTTGATTGAATTTAGATTAGCAAAAAGAAAACCTGATGGCACTGCAACTACAGGAATCACAAGAAGGAGTACAACAACAACTGCCTTTAATGATAGAACGAATGATGTAAAACTTGCGGCAAATGGCGTAGTGCCATGGGATGCCTCAAAATACCTCAACATTTGGGTCTGTAAACTTCGTGAAATAGCTCCTGGAAGTGCATTGATGGGTTATGCGGCTTTTCCTTGGGATAATAATCCCGCATTAGACGGTGTCGTCATTGATTATCATTATTTCGGAACAACGGGTACAGTTACTGCACCTAATCATCAAGGAAAAACTACTGTTCATGAGGTTGCTCACTATTTAGGGCTTTGGCATATTTGGGGAGATAATGGCGAATTTCCACCTGGTTGTGCAGTTGATGATGAAGTTACTGATACCCCTCTTCAAATGGATTCAAATGGGGGATGCCCTACTTATCCTACAATATCATGCAGTGCTGGCGGAGCAGAAGGAGATATGTTTATGAATTATATGGATTATGTAAATGACCAATGTATGAATATGTTCTCGACTGGGCAAAGAGCCAGAATGTTGGCAAACTTTGCTCCAGGAGAAAAAAGGGCTTCTTTAGCATTATCAAATGGACTGATACCTCCCAACAGTACAAATATTGACTACGAGGTATTTCTTATTCCCCAACTCGAGGGGCTTCCATCATGGAAAGCTGCTATGGGTATGGTGTGGGCAACCGCTCGCCAGCAATCGCCCGATATTCCAGGGCTTGAAACTGCCTCTGGTCCTTTTGCAATTAATGGCTTACCCAACGATGTTGCGACTACGATTAATGCTTTAGTGTTAAATTATCAAGAGATATTGGTTTGCTATTCTGTTGAAGGCTTTAGAGCTCTTTTGCGAAGAGGTCCGATTGCAATATTATCAATTGGTGGTGGGAATAAATATGGCATCGTTGTGAGTGGTATGTCAATTGATGCCAACGGCAATGCTTTATTAAAAATCAAAGACCCAATGAGCGTAGGCCCACAATTTGGTATTACCCAAACAGGTGCAGAATATCAAGTAGAGTATGCCACATTTATGACACAAAACCTTGAGCAATTGGCACGAGATAACAAAAAAATGTTAATCATATATCCACCAAGTTCTGGCGGTTTATAAGCAAATAACCTTACAAAAAGATGAAAAATATACTCTTTTTCTGTTTCTTTTTTGCTACTTGGAGCTTGCTTGCACAACCTCCTGTAAGAGTTTTTCGTGATATAAGACGTGTACCAGTTGAGACAGAGCCTGTTAAAAAAGTACCAGCAACAAGCACTACAATCGACCCAAGAATGATATCGGTATCATCAGAGAAGGTCTCATTAGTAACAGTATTGGCAGCAAAAACTCCCGAGGTTTTTGAAATAACTGCATCTGCTGCTAATACTCAAAATCACGTGGTGAAAATTGATAATGCTTTTACAAATAATAATCCCAATGCTATTATTTTTGCTACTCAAAAATATGGCGTTTATAACCCCAATGAAATTGGCGTTTATTATACAAATTCTGGGTGGGCAGTTTTTAATCAAAACTTGAAACCGATGCCCGCAGGAGCAAAATTCAATATTCTAGCTCTTGATGCGTCTTTCGGCAGTGCTTTTGTGCATACAACCGAGTTGAGTAATACTTCTGCACACATCACTATGCTTGATAATGCTTTGACAAATGGCAAAGGTGATGTGGTAGTAATTGCTACACAAAATTGGGGAAAATATAATACATCGCCCGTAGGTATGTGGTGGACAAATGGTAAATGGGCAATTTATAACGAAAACCGACAGCCAATGCCTATCGGAACAAAATTTAATGTTTTGGTCTTACGGAGCGATGTTGCTCGCAAAATGGGAACACTTTCTGCAACGGCTTTTAAACACCAAGTTGAAGTGACCAACCGCCCGATGAACCATGTGACAAGTTTTGACCAAAGTTCGACCAATAATAATGTAAATGCTATCGTTTTTACCACCACCCGTTGGGCAGGAAAATATGACGTAAACCCTACGGGAGTTTGGTGGAACAATAATAAATGGACGGTTTTTAATCAAAATAGAGCCGAATTAGAGCCCAATACTAATTTCAATGTAGTAAGTTTTACTTCTGGCGAAGCTGCAAATTCGGGTGTTGTATTAAACAAAAATGTATATGAAGCGGTAAAATACAATCCTAGTTTTTCAATTATTAGACCAAAATTTGACTTGCCAAACACGGGTGGGACTACTCCGCCGCCACCGCCGCCGCCAGTTTCAAACGAACCACAAGGGCCAAAACTATCTGGAGTACCTCATCTCATCAAAGCCGAGGTAAGCGAAGATTTTAGACAGATTTTGAGTAAACTCAACTTGTTTGATGAACTTTATGAAGACAAAAATCCAAGGTCGAATATCTATTATTATTTACCAGCCAAATATTCGCTCAAATGGGACAAAGACAGTAAAGCTTATTCCTTCAGTATTTATTATTTGTCGGCTGGGACAGGAGAGCGTGGTTCAGTGATTGTTACTTCAAAACTTTACCCCAATATCACCGAGGAAGAAGTTGTTCTTGCCGAAAAATTATTGAGTAAATCTTTCGGCAAAACAGTCAAGCTGCGTTCAATGACTATGCTTTTGAAAGATACGCCCAAAGTTAATTTAGGAAGTGCTTTATCGAATTTTGATGTTCGAAATGAGAGTGTAAATATCACTGTACCATCCGATGTTTTTAGTCCAATTATTGTTTCGTGGCGAATGGATAAGCGTGTAGAAGATTTGATAGGAGCAATGATGAACGACCAAGGCATTGCAGGAAATATTACTTTTTCGCCTTTGGGAGATGTCGAAAAAAATATTTCTGTAACTGCAACTATGAAAGTAAATGAAGCACAAACCTTCGGTAAGCTACAATATGAAGATGGCATTGAGCTGTTTCGTGAACTAAAGAACCCTTATGATTATCCTGTAACGTTGAAAAATATTGTGGTACTCAAAAATAAGGATGGTGGAACAAACTTTGGTGTCGAACAAATCAAACTCAATGCTTCTGGCTCGTCTCGCCCAGGAGAGATATTTGTGGTGAATCCGCTTGATTTGCTAAAAGTAGGTAAAGCAACCAATGTTGAACTAACCTATTTGGTCGTTGACCGTCGAGATTCGGTTAAGAAAAAAGAGATTGAAAATATATGGGTTGATTATGTGGTAGATGCCTGCGAACCATGCAATTTGGCCATTCAAGAAAAGGTTTTGAAAGGAACAACTTCGAGCAAAATTCAGAAGATAGGAGTGGAGGTAATGAACGCTTTAGCGTTTTCAAAAGCCCATGCAATAAAACTCCAAATTAAGTCGGTTCAGGGCGATCCCAATGGCAAAAGCGAGCAAACATTACCCACAATTGATATCAAAGAAGATTTGAAATCTTTGTCAGGTGGAGATTTATTTGTTCCCGAAGGAAGCCAACCGGCCTTTGAATACAAACTATATGTATTGATGAAAGATGGCACTCTCTTAGAAAGCGAATGGGTAACCTATAGTAATTTGATTTTGACGATTGGCGAAGCACAATTAAAAGCTCAATTTCCTGATTTAGGCAAATGATTAAGAGAAAAGAAAGAAAATATATGAACTTAGTTTTCATCTCACCTCGATCACTCTCATCAAAGGAGATTGGCCAGGGTGAGGTTAAATTCTTTTTATCAATTTTTCTTTTGAAACAATCAATTACTATCGTTTTGATGCTGTTTTCTTTCAATTTCGGTCATTCTCAACCTTCATTAATTAGCAGAAAGTTATTTGATAAAATTGAAGTTTTCCAAGATTATAAAAACAAAAATCTCTACTATTTTGCCCCAAGTAAAATTTCGTTAGCCACAGAAACCGATGGGAAACCAAAGTTTTCTTTGCTTTCGATGCGTTTTACTGGCACTTTAGCTACAGGAAATGCAGGCGAAAAACGCTTCTTGAATTTGGTGCAATTTACTGTAAAGTTAGAAAATCCAACGGCTGATATTTTAAAAAATATAAAAGAACAATTAGGCAGAAATACCCAACTGAAACCAATGCCCATTCGTATTATCGAAACGCAGTTAGTGGCAGGTTTTGATGAAAACAAAGAACAAAAAATTGCTTCCTCGGTAGGAGTTCAGCAAGACGATAAGCAAAATACAACCGAATCGTATTGGACAGAAAGAATAATGACTTTTCGTGTAGAAAACTACGAAGCTCAATTATTGATGGAGCAATTAGAAAAAAAACGAACAGTTTTAAGTTTAAATTATGCTTTTTTTGCTGAAGTTGTGGGCGGTTTTGATGCTTCACTGCAAACAAAAAGTAATGTAAAAGAGGTATCCAAACTTTTTGAAAATATTAAAGCCGAATTACCTAAAGATACTATTCTGAAAACCCAAGCCATTGCTGGTGATGCCCTCCGATTTGAGATTGATGTACAACGCTGGCAGGATTTATTAAAAAAAGTTGACTTAAACGAAGAGGTTCCACCAGCATACCCGCTTTTAGAAGTAAAATGTTATGATTTTACTGATAATCTACGCCCTGATTTATATATGAAAACTATAGAAATACGAGCTGTAGGCGTCAATGGGCAATTTGTCACACTTCCTGCCAAGCGATTCATGAAAAGCAAAGCCGATATTTATTCATTGCCGATTCAGTTTCCGTTTGCAGTCAGAATGTACAAACCTTTGAGTTACAGAGTGACAGAATATCTGAGCGATGGTAGTCGTATGGAAGGTAATTGGATAAGTAGAAATAGTTTCACAGAGTTAATTGACATTACAACTCCGCTCGATTCAAATAAAATTTCTCGCCAAACCATAGAAATTGAAATTGACCCTGAAGAAATGAAAAACCTTGCGATCGATGAGTTAAAGATAGATTTCGTGTATTGGATAAATGAAAAGGAAAACCATACTGCCATGAGTTTCAAAGAGAACGCTAAAAGTAGCCAAACACTCAATTTTGTTTTTGATAAAATCAAAGGTATAAATTTTACTACAACAGCAATACTTAAAAATGACACTTATTTCATAAGCCCTCAGCAAAGTGCAAAAGATGATTATTTTTTTGTATCGCTCAAGGATGTCGTGAAATAAAAATATTTACGAATTAATTAACCTTCAATCATATGAAAACCTTATTAGTCAAGATGCTCACAATTGTATTTGTAGCTCTTCATAGCATTTCGTTTGGACAAACCATAAAAGCAACTTCACCAGTTGTGCAACCTGCAACAACCGTGAAAACTATTACGCCAACTGCAACAACCGTCAAAACTACAACACCCGCAGCTACAAGCGTTATAAAACCTGTTGCCATTTCGCCTGCTACAACGGTCATAAAGCAGCCAGCCACTACTACTACGAAACCAACCGATATAAAGGCAGCAACCGTTACTCCAGTCATAAAAGCCACATCAGCGGCTACGATTCCTGTAATTAAAGGCGTTAAACCAACCGCTGGAGTAATTATTGGTGGCTCGGGTTCAACTAATACTGGCGGTACAACTCCAAGCACTGGTACACCTACCACTGGTTCTACGACTCCAACAACTACTTCTGGTGGAGGCGGTGGAAACATGCCCAATTTT
>NZ_JAYWCU010000141.1:0-5237 GCF_043780375.1 Emticicia sp.
AAGTCGCAGATGGAAGCAACCACTTCTGACTATGACCGTGAGAAATTGCAAGAGCGTTTGGCAAAATTGTCAGGTGGGGTAGCGATTATCTATATCGGTGCTGCAACTGAGGTTGAAATGAAAGAGAAAAAAGACCGTGTTGATGATGCACTTCACGCAACTCGTGCTGCCGTTGAAGAAGGTGTTGTAGCAGGTGGTGGCGTAGCATTGATTCGTGCTCAAGCAGCTTTGGTAGACTTGGAAGGTGCAAATGGCGACGAAACTACAGGTATTGCAATCATCCGTTCGGCAATCGAATCTCCATTACGTTGTATCGTAGCAAATGCTGGTGGCGAAGGTTCAGTAATTGTGCAGGAAGTGAAAAACGGAAAAGACGATTACGGTTATAACGCTCGTGAAGGCAAATTTGAAAATATGTTGGCAGCAGGTATCATTGACCCTACGAAAGTAACTCGTTTGGCTTTGGAAAATGCTGCATCTATTGCAGGTATGTTACTTACAACAGAAGCTGTTGTTTCTGACATTCCAGAAGAAAAAGGTCCAGACATGGGTCACTCACATGGTGGTGGCGGAATGGGTGGTATGATGTAATATCAGCCAAATTCAATATTAAGAAGGTCTCAGGAGTAATCTTGAGACCTTCTTTTGTTTACTGGATTCAAGTCAGATTTGCAAAATCACTTATAAAATACTTAATCGAAAAAGCCTTTTTTCAGACCAAAAAGCAAAAGTAGTATAAAAAAAAAGAGACAAACTAAGGTAATTGAGATAGTTTGTAAATTCTTGTGTGATAAAATCCATTTCGGTATGACTTTCCAAAACCTTCACCTATGTAAAACGTAAATGCTCCCCACCAAATAGTTAGTAAAGCAAAAGCGATTTTTTGATTAATATTAATCTTTTGTTCCTTCAATATATTTCAATAAGACTTGCTTTTTTAACAAAAAAACTCGTTTTTAATGTCATTAAAACTTTGAAGCTAAAAATATTTTATCACAGAAAATCGTTAAGTTTGTAAAAAAACATTACAATTATGACAGCAGTTTTGGATAAAAAAGTGATAAAGGAGGCTCTTCGGGAGTTAATAAGCGAGGAACCAGAAACTTTCAAAAATATATTGAAAGAGATTCTTAATGAACAAACAAGCTCATTAGACAATGAATTTGAGTATTTACTTCAAAAGAACTTTACTCGCTTTGAAGCAACTTTCAAAGCATTAGCTTGATGAAATATTTAAACAAACAACAAATTGTTAGGCTTAATCATGCCACGATTGAAGAACATGGTGGAAACTTTATGCCTCCTTATAATTTCCTGCATGAAGAAAATTTAGATTATTTAGTTGATGCTGTCCAAGCAGAAATGTTTGGAGTGTCTCTCTATCCAGCTATTCATGATAAAGCTGCTGTTTATTGTTACAACATTATCTGTAACCATATTTTTACTGATGGCAACAAACGAACTGGTTTGGCAGCAGCTCTCATGTTTTTAAATATAAACGGATTTGATTTAGATCAAAAAGTCAATGATTCGTTACTAACCGCTTTCATCATCAAAATTGACTCTGGGCAATCCGAGTTAGAAGAATGCAAAACGTGGTTTGTAGCAAATGTTGTTTTTATCTAAATCTATATTTTTGGTGTATTTCTACGAGTAAAGCAAATCTAAAATCATCTATTCATGTCAACATTTCAAGCATTCTATATTACCGAAAACGAAGATAAAACATTTTCGCAAGCAATTGTTGAGCGAAACATTGAAGATTTACCAGCGGGCGAGGTTCTCATCAAAGTTCAATATTCTTCACTCAATTATAAAGATGCACTGTCCTCAATGGGTAATCGGGGCGTAACTCGCAACTATCCTCACACACCGGGCATTGATGCAGCTGGCATAGTCGAAGAAAGTATTTCATCCGATTTTCAGAAAGGTGATAAAGTATTGGTAACAGGTTTTGACCTCGGCATGAATACTTCGGGAGGCTTCGGGCAGTTTATTCGTGTACCCGCCAAATGGGTTATAAAATTACCCCGTGGACTAAAACTCAAAGAAAGTATGATTTTCGGCACTGCTGGCTTAACCGCAGCTTTGTGCATAGATAAGCTCCTTCAAAACGGACTTAAATCCGAAAAAGGAAAAGTAATCGTAACGGGTGCAACAGGTGGCGTAGGCACAATGGCTGTAATGATTTTAGCAAAATTAGGTTTTTACGTAGTAGGAGTAACTGGCAAACCCGAAGGCAAAGAGTTTTTAATGAAAATTGGTGCAAAAGAGGTCATTTCGAGAGAAGAAGTTGATGATAAATCAAACCGACCATTATTGAAAGGTATTTATGCAGGCTGTGTCGATACCGTTGGTGGTAATATACTGGCAACTATCTTGAAATCAATGCAATACAACGGCGTTGTGGCCATTTGTGGTTTGGTAAATTCGCCCGAAGTGCCTACAAGTGTGTTTCCGTTTATTTTACGTGGTGTTTCGATGTTTGGTATTGATTCGTCAGAATGTGATTTAGAGTGGCGAAAAAAACTTTGGAAAAACCTCGCCAAAAACTGGAAGCCCAACGAATTACAAAGCATTTCAAAAACAATTACACTAAAAGGTCTTCCAAAAGAAATCAAAAAAATATTGAAGGGCAAACAAATCGGCCGTATAATTGTCAGATTGTAGATACACATTGAAATGGATATCAGTTGGTACAATAAACTTCAATTCCTCGTTTGTTACCACCAAGAGACGCATTTCAATACGTCTTTTTTATTTTCAAATAATAAAAAATCACTATCTTTAAGGCATAAACCCTAATTCTATGCCTGCCCTGCCTAATCGACTTACTTCGGCCGACGTTTATCGTGGCTTCGTGATGCTCCTCATGATGGGCGAAGTGCTGAGATTTAATAAAGTATCAGAAGCTTTGCCCGAAAGCACCTTTTGGTCATTTTTAGCCTTTCACCAAGACCATGTCGAGTGGATAGGTTGCTCGCTCCACGATTTAATTCAACCGTCATTTTCGTTTTTGGTCGGGGTAGTTCTCCCCTACTCTATAGCCAGTCGTTTGACCCAAGAAAGTAGTTTCAGCAAAGTGTTTGTTCATGCAATTAAACGGTCGTTGATATTGATTATATTAGGCGTTTTTCTTCGTTCGCAATACAAAACTCAAACTTATTTTACTTTTGAAGATACACTCTCACAAATTGGTTTAGGCTATCCTTTCTTACTTTTGCTTGGTTTTCGTTCTCAAAAGATACAAATAGCTGCACTTATTATCATTTTAATTGGCTATTGGTTAGCATTTGCACTTTATCCATTACCCAACATTAATTTTGATTACTCCAATGCTGGTGTTATTAAAGATTGGGAGCATAATCTGACTGGATTTGCGGCACATTGGAATAAAAACACCAATCTCGCTTGGGCGTTTGACCGTTGGTTCTTGAATCTTTTTCCAAGAGAAAAACCTTTCCTTTTCAACGGTGGCGGCTACGCTACACTGAGTTTTATTCCAACACTTGGTACAATGATTTTGGGGCTTTTGGCTGGTAATGTTTTGAAATCTGTTACTATTCCGAGAAAAAAACTAAAAATATTTATCATTTTAGGGATTTCAGGACTTGCTATTGGACTAATTTTAAACTGGTTGGGCATTTGTCCAAATGTTAAAAGAATCTGGACTCCCACTTGGGTGCTTTTCAGTGGAGGATGGTGCTTTTTACTCTTAGCTTTTTTCTATTGGATGGTTGATGTGGAGCAAAAAAGTAACTGGACTTATTGTCTGAAAGTGATTGGCATGAATTCTATTGCTGCCTATTTCATAGCGGATGCTTTGGGTGCTTATATTTCAAAATCTCTCAAAATTCATTTGGGCGAAAACTATTCCACTATTTTTGGTACACCTTATCAATATCTCATTCATGGTGGACTGATGCTTCTAATCTACTGGCTCATTCTTCGTTGGATGTTCAATAAAAACCTTTTTATAAGAATCTAAAAACGTATCATTTAAACTTCAATAACCACTATTTCCTAATAGTTGGCTCTCATGCAATTCCATTAATATTGCTCTGTTCTACATTGTAAAACTTTTTGATACCACTCAATCAATAAATTTCAAGCTATTTATTTTACTATTTTTTATTTTGAATGATTATGTGTGAATGTTGTAACTTATTATAAGAATTTTGTAATGCGTCACGATATTTATTCATTCAACTTTGTATTAGAAATAATTATTTTGACTGTGAAATATTCATATTCCACTTAAAATGGAATTCTTATCAAAGTTTTTCAATGCCGAAATAATTATTCAAAACATCAAAAACTGAATTTTACACATTTTTTTTAACATGAAAACTTTATTTACTAATGCAAAAATCAATCATTACAACTGCAGCAACTCGATCGAAATGTGAGTCACTAACTATCAACCCATTGTGTAAGTTCAGAAAGAACTCTCCTTTCGTTGGTATAATCATTTGTCTAATTATTTTTAGTTTTAGTGGAGCTTTGTTTGCCCAAAATAATCCCTCCGCAATGCTTGATGTAGCTTCAAACAATAAAGGTGTTTTAATACCCCGTGTAAGTTTAACATCTATCACAGATATATCTACTGTTGTCTCGCCCGCTACCTCACTACTTGTGTATAATACTGCGACTGTTGGCATACCGCCCAACAATGTTTCGCCTGGTTTTCATTACTGGACAGGTACAAAATGGAATCTTTTAGGCAGTATCACAACATTTGCAGAATTTTATGCACTTATGCCAGGCGATAATACAGCTACGATTGCAGCAGGTTCACCAATTGAATTTCCACAGAATGGACCAACAAACGGCATTATTACTCGCATAAATGCAAGTCAGTTTAACATCCCTGCTGTTGGAATATATATGGTCGATTGGCAGGTCAGCATTGCCGAAGCAGGACAACTTATTTTACAATTGAATGGTACTGACATTGCAACAAGCGTAGTTGGACGGGCAACAGGAACAAGTCAAATTATTGGTCATACATACATTACTACGCTATTGCCAAATTCTGTTCTAACCGTTGTGAACCCAAGCGGCAATCCAGTTGCTCTTACCATAAATCCTGGTGCGGGCGGAACACGAGCTGTTTCTGCAAATATTATTATTACTCGAATGCAATAATAATCTAAATTGAGAAAACCAAGAAGTAGGTTTAGTAGTCTATCATTACTAACCTACTTCTTGAATCTAAAATAAACACATAACTATAA
>NZ_JAYWCU010000142.1:0-12996 GCF_043780375.1 Emticicia sp.
GGTACAACAAAGTTACTAATAGGAAATGTAGCATCGACTGCCGATGCCAATAGTATTCAAATAGGAGGGAAGGGCGACGTAGTAATTATGGGTGTAAAATTTAAGCAAAACTATTTGGGAAATAAAAAAAGAAGTGTCTTGGAAGATTCTCTTAAAATGGCTAAAGCTGAACTCGAAACAGTAGATGTTTTGGTAAAAGTTGCAGAAAATGAGCGAATAATGCTCATGGCAAATGCCAATGTGAAAAACGAAAAAGACGGTGCAACACCCGAAGATTTGAAAGAAATGTTAGATTTCTTTCGTACAAAACTAACTGAAATAGGTACTCGACAAATGCAATTGGTACGCCAATCGAAAGATTTACAAGAAAAAATTGCTCGTTTTCAGAAACAACTTACTTCTCAAGGTACTAACCTTAATCAACCTGCGGGAGAAATCGAACTTACTCTAACTGCCAAAGCATTTTCAAATATTGAATTAAATCTTAGTTATATTGCCAACAGTGCAGGTTGGTCGCCTGTATACGACATTCGTGCAAAAGATGTAAAAAGTAATATAGAGTTGGCATACAAAGCCAATGTTTATCAAAATACAGGCATTGATTGGAAAAATATAAAATTGACACTTTCAACTGCAAATCCAGCAGAAGGTGGAACAAAACCCGAACTTGTGGCCCAATATGTAAATATTAATGAGCAAATTGCGATGCAAATCAAAAATGCAAGAAAAATGACGATGGGCGTAGATGCCCCACAGGCGATGTCGATGGAGGTTATTGATACACAACCAGATGTAGTCACAAGTGCATCATTTGTAAGTACAGTTCAAACGACTTTAGCTGTAAATTTTGAAATTTCTCTGCCATACAATATCAATTCGGGAGGCAATGCCGAGATGGTTGATATTCATAACCATTCATTACCAGCAAGTTATAGATATTATGTTGTACCAAAATACGATAAAGATGCTTTCTTGACAGCAATAATTACTGACTGGGAAAAATACAATCTACTTCCTGGCACAGCCAATATTTATTTTGAAGGAACATTCGTTGGTAAATCCGACATTGCAGGTGGCGAAGCTAAAGATTCTTTATTAATTTCTTTGGGTCGTGATAAAAGAATTATTTCAAAGCGTGAAATAATTGAAGAGTTTAAGTCTAGAAAAAATGTAGGATCAAATATTAGAGAATCTTTTGGCTATAGAATTACACTTAGAAATACTAAAAGCGAAGCTATCAATATTATTTTGGAAGACCAAGTGCCAATTTCGCAAGATAGCCGCATAGAAGTCGAATTGGAAGAGGCAAAAGGAGCAGATTTTAACCGAGAAAATGGTAAACTTACTTGGAAATTGACTTTGCAACCACAAGAAAACAAAGAAGTTTTGTTGAAATACAATGTAAAATATCCAAAAGGTAAAAATATTCAAGGACTTTAAGATATAAGATTGGAGATACTGGATTTAAAAAAATATTTTTTAAACCTTTCATTTTCTTTCATTCAAAATCTCAAATCCTTTATCTCCAATCTCAAAATATGAATTTAGAAAAAATCTGCCAACAAACAATCGAAGTTGCTCAAGAGGCTGGGGCATTTATCGCCCAAGAATCGGCAAAGTTTAAACGTTCTTCTGTCGAATATAAAGATGTAAACAATGTGGTTTCTTATGTCGATAAGGAAACTGAAAAGCTAATTGTAACGTATCTAAGAAAAATAGTTCCTGAAGCTCAATTCATCACCGAAGAAGGAACTGCTGAAACCTCTGACATAGAAGGGTTGAATTGGATAATTGACCCGCTTGACGGAACAGCTAATTTTATTCATGGTTTACCTAACTATTCAGTAAGTTTGGCTTTAGCTCACGGGAAAGATGTGTTAGTTGGTGTTGTTTATAATGTTTGTACCAAAGAAATTTTCTCGGCAACCAAAGGTGGAGGAGCATTTCGTAATGGAGAAAAGATTCAAGTTTCACCGATTCAGCATTTAGGCGAAAGTTTATTGGCAACTGGTTTTCCTTATTATAAATTTGAAAATCAAGATAAGTATTTATTGATTTTAGAGTCATTGATGCAAAAAACTCATGGATTACGCAGAATGGGTTCGGCTGCCATAGATTTAGCTTATACAGCCTGTGGATATTTTGATGGGTTTTATGAATATAATCTTAATTCGTGGGACATGGCAGCAGGGATTTTATTAGTAACCGAAGCAGGCGGTTTTGCCTCTGATTTTTCGGGTGGAGATAATCATCTTTTTGGTGGCGATGTAGTAGTAGGTTCGAACGTTCATGCGGAACTGCTGGCAGAAATTCAACGTTATTGGAAGTAATAGAGTTCTGAGTTCTTTATTCTATCATGCAAAAATCAATTATTCACTCATTAGACTCATGGATTTAGAAGCATCGGGCGGCGAACCGCTTAAATACCCAATCGGCGATTTTGAATATGGTAAAAAGTATTCAAGTGCAGATACTCGTTCGCACATCAAAGTTTTAGACAAATTGCCACAAAGATTAAAGACATTAACTTCAAAACTTACTGATAGTCAGTTAGATACGCCTTATCGACCCGATGGATGGACGGTTCGTCAGGTAGTTCATCACATTGCAGATAGTCATATCAATATGTTTACACGCATTCGTTTTGCTTTGACCGAAGAAAATCCACCAATCAAAGGCTACGATGAAGCAGCTTGGGCATTATTGCCTGACCATCAACTGCCAATTAAGCCATCTTTGCAGATTATCGAAGGATTGCATAAACGAATGGTTTTTTTGTTTAAAAACCTTAATAAGCAAGATTTAAAGAAGACTTATTATCATGGAGGTTACCAAAAGTCTTTCGAAATAAAAGAAGTAATAGCCTTGTATGCTTGGCATTCGGAGCATCATTATCAACACATTATTCAAGCATTGAAATGATAGAAAATATTATTATCGGCATTGTGTTTATGGGAGCATTGATTTATTTAGGCGGTGTTATCAGGAAACAATTTTCTGCAAAATCATCGGGTTGTGCCAGTTGTGCGGGTGCTTGTAAAACAAATATTAGCCTAGAAAAGGTGAAAAAATAATAGAAATTCAATTTAACTCCCCCTTAATTTGGAGAGGGTTGAACTGAGTTAGTTTACATTGGTGTAAAAGTTGCCTCATCAATAATTTGGTGGGCGTGTTCTTTTCCTAAGTATTTGTCAATCAGATTATGTGCCAAATAAATAAGCGGTGTTAGCAGAATGGCAACAATAAATTTATACACATAATTATTGAAACCCGTTGTTAAAACTTCTGTCAATGTCCAATTATTAAAAAGATAAAAGGCAATAAATACAACTACATAACTATCTATCAACTGCGAAATCAACGTAGAACCAGTTGCTCTTAGCCAAATCATCTTGTTATTTGTATATCTTCTCAACCAATGAAAAACGGTTGCATCAAGTATTTGTCCAACTAAAAAGGCTGTAATCGAACCTAAAATTATACCCAAACCTTGCCTAAAAATAATTCCATACGCTTCATTGATGTTTAAAAACTGTCCAGAAGAGTCTCTATTATTATGATTTACCCAAAAATTGGCAGGAGAAACAATCGTGGAAACATAAATAATAACAAACGAATAAGCAATGAGAATAGCAGTTAAGTAAGAGATTTTTTTTACGCCACTTTTGCCGAAATATTCATTAATAATATCGGATGTGATAAAAACAAAAGGCCAGTTTAGCACACCTGCCGACATATTGAAGTCGAATTTACGACCAAAAAGTGGAATTTGTAAGGGAGCAATTCCCAAGGTTGCTTCGACCGAAAATATTTTTGCCCCAATCACTTCTGCGACAATGGCATTAGTCAAAAATATGCCACACAAAATTAAGTAAAGCGTCTGTTTTTTAGATTTGATAGAATCAGACATAAATGTTTTGTTTTAAATAATCATTCCGTCTTGCATGACTAATTTTCGGTCTGCCATATTTGCCAATTGTTCATTGTGCGTAATTATAACAAATGTCTGATTAAATTGTTTCCTCAATTCAAAAAACATTTGGTGCAATTCTTCAGCATTTTTAGAGTCTAAATTACCACTTGGTTCGTCAGCAAAAATAACTGATGGAGAATTTATTAATGCTCTTGCCACGGCAACTCTCTGTTGCTCGCCGCCTGAAAGCTCTGAAGGAAAATGTTTGATTCGCTCTTCCAAACCAAGCATTGTCAATATTTCTTCTGCTTTTTGGGTGGTTTGTGCATTGTTTTTTCCATTAATCCAAGCAGGAATACACACATTTTCTACGGCTGTAAACTCAGGCATGAGGTTATGAAACTGAAAAATAAAACTAATTTTTTCGTTCCTAAATTTTGCTAACTCTTTGTCTTTCAATGAGTTATAATTAATATCTCCGAGAAACACTGCTCCCGAATCTGCTTTATCTAAAGTACCAAGAATATGCAGTAAAGTGGTTTTTCCAGCTCCAGAAGCACCTACAATCGAAATGATTTCGCCTTGGCTAATTTCTAAATCAATGCCTTTCAACACTTGTAGATTTCCGTAATTTTTTTTGATGTTTTTTGCGATGAGCATATTTCTGTGGCTATGATTTTACTGAATCGCCTATATTTAATTCGTTATAAAAAAGTTTTAGATAATACTTGCATAAAATTAATGATTATGCTGCATAAATGGGCTATTTCTTGTATTATTATATCAATTTAGCAATTAACTTATAATTGATAATTGTAATTTCACTTTTGTTCACTAATTTAGCAAAAAATTTAAAACTTAAAAAAATCCTACTTTACATGAACGTTCACGAGTATCAAGGTAAAGAAATATTGAGCCGTTATGGTGTCCGAATCCAACGAGGAATCGTTGCCGAAACACCAGAGCAAGCAGTAGCGGCTTATCAACAAATTGCCGAAATGACAAACTCTAAGTTTGCCGTTGTAAAATCACAAATTCATGCAGGTGGACGTGGAAAAGGTAGTATTGTTGGTACAACTCAAAGAGGCGTTCAGTTAGCAAAATCTGCTGATGATGTAGAACGAATTGCTACTAATTTGCTTGGAAATGTGCTTGTTACTATCCAAACTGGTGCAGAAGGCAAAAAAGTAAACAAAATACTTATTGCTGAAGATGCCTATTATCCAGGCGATAGTGAGCCAAAAGAATATTATATGGGTATTTTGCTCGACAGAGCGAAAGGCTGTAATGTAATAATGGCTTCTACCGAAGGAGGAATGGATATTGAAGAAGTTGCAGAGCATACGCCCGAAAAAATATTCAAAGAGTGGATTGACCCTCGTGTTGGTTTACAGGCGTTTCAAGCTCGTAAAATTGCGGATAAATTAGGCTTGTCTGGCGAAGCAAACAAAGAAATGGTTAAGTTTGTAGGCTCACTTTACAAAGCTTATATTGAATCAGATGCTTCGATGTTTGAAATCAACCCAGTTTTGAAAACTTCTGATAATAAAATATTAGCAGTTGATGCAAAAGTTGATATAGATGATAATGCTCTTTATCGCCACCCTGATTTGTCGACAATGCGTGATAAATTAGAGGAAGATCCATTGGAAGTAGAAGCCTCAGAAAGTGACTTGAACTATGTAAAACTTGACGGAAACGTAGGTTGTATGGTAAATGGTGCTGGTTTGGCAATGGCTACGATGGACATCATCAAATTAGCTGGTGGTGAGCCTGCTAATTTCTTGGACGTAGGTGGTGGAGCAAATGCTAAAACAGTAGAAGCAGGTTTCAGAATTATCTTGAAAGACCCAAATGTTAAAGCGATTTTGATTAATATTTTTGGTGGAATTGTACGTTGCGACCGTGTTGCGAATGGAGTTGTTGAGGCCTACAAGGCTATTGGCGAAATTCCGGTTCCGATTATTGTTCGTTTACAAGGTACAAATGCTGCCGAAGGTGCTAAAATTATCAACGATTCAGGTTTGAAAGTTTATTCAGCAATTGTTTTGAAAGAAGCAGCAGAATTAGTTGAGAAAGTATTGAACGACTAATTTTTTTGACATAAAATTAATAAAAATGCCTGATGATTTAATTTATCAGGCATTTTTATTGGTGCTTTTCAATGCTAAATCAATCTACGTGCATGGTAGAAGTTTTCTGACAACAATCAGGTAAAGCATCGTGCGATTTTTGATCAGCAATTATCTCATCGGCATCATAGCCAATTTTAGAAATAACTTGCTTGATTTTTTCAGGACTTGTCTTTTTTGTATTGTAAGTTATCGTTACAACTTTGTCTTTTAAGTCCAAGTTTGAATTAACAATACCTTTAGAAACACCCAAATCACGCTCGATGCGTTTTTTGCACATTCCGCAAATAGCCGATGTTTTGATTTTTATTTCAGCAGTTTTTGGTGGCTCAGCAAATGGTTGCCCTACTATTGCTAAATTGCTGATAGTTAATAAAATAACTAAAATTGATGCGATTTTTTTCATTTCTAATCTGTTTATATTTAATAATTTATTTGATAATTCTGATACTATAATGCAAACTTTGATAGAGATAGTTCCGTTTAACAATACTTTAACAAATGATATTGTTTCATTGATCTTAAATATTCAACAAAATGAATTTAATATTCAAATTACTTTAGCTGATCAACCAGATTTATTAACTATCGAAAGTTTTTATCAATCGAATAATGGAAACTTTTGGTGTGCAATAGATAATCATTCTAAAAAACTAGTCGGCACAATAGCCTTAATTGACGTTGGTTATAATTTCGGTACCATCAGAAAAATGTTTGTTCGTGCTGATTATCGTGGAAAAGAGAAAAATATTGCCAGTATTTTACTCGAAACTCTCGAAAATCATGCAAGACTTAATGATTTAAATGCACTTTATCTTGGTACAAAAGATGTTTTGCTTGCTGCTCAAGCTTTTTATGTCAAAAAAGGATTTTATTTAATTGATGAAAGTGAGCTACCTGCAAAATTTCCAAGAATGGTTGTTGATAACCGATTTTTTAAAAAAGAACTTTAATTGAAAAAGTTATTCCTTTAAAACTATTCCATTTGGTTGCTTACCAACACTTACATCTTGTATTTTTAGATGTTTTACTACCTCAATTACTGAAACTGTATTGCCTTTTTGATTGACAATATAGGCTTTCTTTTCATCCTTCGAAAAAGTAACAGCATGAGCATCATCGCCTGTTTCAATATTTCCTTTTAATACCCAAATAGGAGTCGCATTTGTATTATTTTTTCTTTCAAAAAAGGCAATTTTGTTTTCTCCAGATTGACAAATCCAAAGTTCATTAAGTGTTTGATTATAAGCTATTTGCCCAGGTCTGAAATTTACATCAATAAATTCGGTTGCAGTCAAATTTTTAGTCTCAATGATATTTATTGATAATGAAACTTTGTTTTCAACGTACATTTTACCGTCATTTCCTGCCCATATATTTGTTGGATACGGGTCAACTTTTACTGTTTTTATGATTTCCTTTGTACTAACTTTTAAAACGTACACAAAACTACTTTCGCCTAAAGCGATAAAAGCATATTGCCCATCTTTTGAAAAAACTACTTCACTTGGATCTGAGCCGAGAGCAATCTTTGCTTTTTGAACTCCTGTGTTGGCATTAAAAACGTACATTTCACCTGAATGAGTTGATGTAGCTGACCAAATTTCTAATCCATCAGGGCTAAAAGCGGCATTAAAATTAGCATTTGGAAGTGCAATTTTTAATAATGTCGCTCCACTTTGCACATCAATTATAACAATTCCACCTTTTTTGTTTGTGGCATTATGCAAAAAAGCGTGACCAAGTGTAAAATCAAATTCAGGTATAGCAATAGCTAATTTTTTTCCATCAGGAGATATATTAATATGATGCGGGAAACGTCCTACATCGGTCAATTGAATAATTTTTTTAACAGTTAAATCATTCAAATTGATAATCGAAATATCGTTACTTCCTCCATTGATAACATAAGCCTTTGGATAATCTATTTCTACTGGTTCAGGATTTGCAATTTCCTTTTTTTTGCATGAAAAAGTTAATGATTGAACACATATAAAACTAATTATAATACTTTTAAAAGTAAATATACTCTTTTGACTTAATTTCATATATGATTCTTTTTTATTTATTCAACGAATCAATTCACCTTGCAAGTATAAGATTAAGTTACTGTTTTTAGATTATTATAGACTTTTAAAGCTCAGTATTTATCAAAGTCTTCCGCCTAATTTATATCTTGTACCACAATAAATCACTCGTCCGATCACAGGCCCCCATGCACTTCCTGCATCAAATCTATTGCCAAAAGGGTTTTCAGGAGTAATGATTGGTGCTTTTTGAGTAAAATTTGTTAGATTTTCGACACCGAGATATACATCCCATTTGCGGAAAGAGCGAGTTATTTGTGCATTGATATTTACAAAAGCGGGAGCAAATTGTATGGGCATAGATTCGTAACTCGTATGTGAATAGTTTTGTGATAAATTGGGTATTCTTCGTACGCCGTTATATTGTAAAGTTGCATCAAATTTCCATTTATCGAAAGGTAGTGCATAGCCAACATTGAATAAAACTCTATCTCGTGGAATAAACATTTTTTGAACTGTTATTTGTTGGTTTAGTGATTTTCCTAAGGTTTGCCAAATATCAGAATATCGGTATGCTATTTTAAACTCTAAGCGATTGACCGGAACTAAATTTAACTCAATTTGAGCTGAATTTGCGTAGTTTCTACCTTGTGAATTATAAAAATACAAGAAATTTGGATGTTCGGTATCGCCGATTAATTGATTTTGAAAATTGGTATGAAAAGCGTCAATTATCAAGGTTGATTTGCCAAAAGTTTTGGTCAAACTTATGCCATAATTCCACGAAACTTCGGGTTTGATTGTTTCTAAAAATCTTACAGTACGTGAACTTACCAAATTACCAAAATATTCGGCAAATGGATTGGGTGTACGAAATCCTTTTCCTACCGAAAGTCTTAACGCTGTTTTCTCGGTAGCATTATACAAAATATGTAATCTGGGCGTGAAAATTATACCATAAATGTTGTGCAAATCAACCCTCGAACCAACTACTGCGGTCAGTTTATCAAGGTATTTGTAAGTGTATTCAAAAAAAGCTCCCCCAACTATTTCTTTTCTTTGATAAACTAAATCGGCAAATTTTTCGTCGTATTTATCATACAAAAAACTAACCCCAGTTTTATAAGAGTGATTGGTATTTCCAAAAATATCTTGATAAATTAAATTTCCGTAGAGCGTTTGCTGATTTCCGTTATATGGTCTAAAACCAAATTGAGATTTTGAATCATGAATCACGCCATTTAAAATCAATCCTAATCCTCGATAAGGCTTTGTTTGATACAATTTAGCTGTTTTTGAAAAGAATTCAGCCCTGTTGGTTGTATTTGAAAACCTGTAAATAAGATTATCTAAAGACAATGGATTTTTGTTTATTTGTCCTCCCAAACGAGTATCGTGCAAGTATTTGATACCAAACTGTGCTACCATTTTATCGGATTGATATTTCCAACGATTGATAAAATTGGCTTGTGTATATTGAGGCAAGTCATAAAAGTTATCATTGTTTTTATCAATGGTTGTTTGCATTGTTGAACCATGTGTTAATAAACCAACCGACCATCGAGCCGCTTTTGGACTCCCTTTAAACTTATGAGCCAAATTTAAATTTATTTCACCTCGACCTAAACTATTGACATAGGTGTTGAGATAGATTTTTTCAGATAAATCAGGCTTTTGTAACTCTACATTTATTTGTCCAGTCATTGACTCGTAGCCATTCACTACCGAGCCAGCCCCTTTGCCAATATCAATTGACTGTACCCATGTGCCAGGAATATAGTTTAGCCCAAATGTGCTTGCCAAACCTCGCAACGAAGGTATGTTTTCTACATTCATCTGCACATAAGTTCCTGCCAAGCCCAAGAGTTGAATTTGCTTTGCACCAGTTACGGCATCGGCATAACTCACTGAAACTGAGGCGTTTGTTTCGAAACTTTCGGATAAATTACAGCAGGCTGCTTTAGCTAATGCCTTTGAAGTCAGAATTTCGGTATGTATCGGTGACATTCTGTCTATGGCGGTCGAACTACTACGAACGACAACTTCTTGCAACTGATTATCAGATTGTAAGAAAATCTTCAAATCGGTTTCATTGCTTATAGAAATAGTATCAGATTTATAGCCTACAAAGCTAATAATGAGCTTGTTAGCTTTAGCACGTGGAATAGAAAACTTACCGTCGGCATCGGTTGTAGTAGCTATTTTTGTGCCAATCCAATTGACGGTTGCCCCAATAATTGGTTCTTCTTTTGCGTTATTTTTGTCTAATACAACACCTACAACATTTTGTGCAATCGAATTTACACTGAGTAGTAAGGTCACTACTAAAACCAAGAAAGTATTATTTTTGATTAAAATTTTCATTTTCATTTTTACTTAAACTATTTCAAATTGTAACATCATGCCGTCGTCTTCGTGTTCGAGGTTGTGGCAATGCACCATATATTTTCCTTTATTGTCTGGAAATTTCATTGTTACTTTTACTATCTCATTTGGTAGCAACAAAACCACATCTTTCCAACCTTTTTCATGCGGTAAAATTCCACGGTTTCCACTTCGTTCCGAAATCTGAAATTGTACTCCGTGAATGTGCATCGGGTGTGGTTCATCACTACTATTATTGAATATCCAAGTTTCAGTATCTCCAGCTTTTACTGTTTCATCAATTCTATTAGATTCATACAATTTATTATTAATTCGGTGAGTCATTCGCAAACCCATTTTCATTTGAAGTTTGAAATTGCGTGTTTTACTCGAAATAGCCAAACGCTCAATAGTTGATAAACGTGCAGGAATTGTATAATTTTCCGAAACAGTTTTTTTAACTATAAACTTCATCAAACTAAATTCTTCTTGCCCTTGTGCTTTACTACCGTTAGGAAAAGTATTTGATTTTAAAAAAGCAACGTCTCCAAGAGATAACTTTCCAAAATCAACCAAAATATCTATTCTTTCGGCTGGGCAAAGTAGGAGGGAAGTCACTTTTACAGAGTTTTCTAATAATCCACCATCAGACCCAATTACTGTAAAAGGTAAGTTATTACTAAAAGCTAAGTTATAAATTCGAGCGTTCGAGGCATTTAAAATACGTAAACGGTAAGTTGTATTTGTAATTTCGGTGAATGGGAAAGCAATTCCATTAACAGTTATCGTTTCGCCCATGTAGCCAGACATCACTTCATTTGTCGTAGGGTTATATAGTAAAGCGTTGTTAGTCAGTCTTTTATCTGAAATAATTAAAGGCAGTTCAAGTTCACCAGATGGCAATTTTAATGCGGCTTCTTCGGCATCATTCACAATAATCATCCCTGCCAAACCCATGTATGTTTGTCGAGCTGTTGCTTCATGTGGGTGTGGGTGATACCAATATGCTCCCGCTCGCTGATTGACAGTAAAACGATAATTGAAACTTTCATTGGCATGAACAACATCATTGGGGTGTCCGTCCATTTTTGCTGGAATCAACAGACCATGCCAATGAATATTTGTGTGTTCGTCTAAATTATTCTTGAATAAAAGGCTAAAATCATGTCCTTTTTGCATCTTAAAAAGTGGACCAGTTGACATATTTTCCATGTAACTTAGCATTTCTGTCATGCCATTATTGTTCACTTTTGCCAAAGTACTTTTAGCTGTCATAACATAATCTTGTGGATTTTGAATAACCTTTGGAAAACCTAAAAGATTACTAAAATTATCACTTGCCATGCTCACAGGTACTGGTTCAACTTTCATGCAACTTTCAAGCAAGGCACTTCCTGCCACTATGCCAATCGCACTTTTTTTGATGAATGTTCTACGTTCCATGTTAAAATTCAATTTATGAATACAATTTCATTTGAGCTTGTATTTTTAATTTTTTAGTACAATTCCATTAGGTTTTTGCCCAACTTCAATATCTCTAATTTTTTTATGTGTTACTACATCTATTACAGAAAGACTGAGGTTGCCTTGATTGGTTATATAAGCAATTTTCCAATCTTTCGAAAAAGCAATAGCATGAGCATCTAAACCTGTTTGAATGCTACCTTGTTTTTTCCATTTATTATTTTCACGAGTAAAATAGTAAACAAAACTTTGTCGTGCATTGCTCACCCAAACCTCATTAAGTGCTTGATTATAAGCCACATATCCAGGTGTGAAACCTAAGTCTATGGTTTCGACAACTGCCAATTTCGCAACATCTATCACACTTACAGTTTGACTAACTTCGTTATCTACATACATATTCCCATCAACACCCATCCAAGCTCCAACTGGTTCTTTACCAACTGCAATTGTTTTGATTACTTTTTTGGTATCAATATCTATCACCGAAACTGAGTTTCCTTCTCCGTTGGCTGTAAATGCGTATTTGCCGTCGACTGAAAATGTTACTTCGGCAGGTTCTTCTCCCACTAAAATAGTATTTTTAAGTGTCATCGTTTGAACGTCATAGACCAAAGTTTTGCCTTCATGTTCCATCAAAGTTGTCCAAATTTCTTTGCCGTCGGGCGAGAAAATTGAATTGTGATTTGGCTTTGGCAATTCGGTATTTGCTAAAATATTGCCATTTTTGGCATCTACAATCAAAATTCTTCCTTTATTTTCGTGGCTTCCCGAATGCCCTTCGCTCAAATCGACACCAGGAACACCAATACTCAACTTTTTACCATCGGGTGAAAGATAAATATGATGAGGAAACTGAATACCTGTGCTTGTATATCCTGACTTTTGAGGTATTGAAGAATTATCAAGAACAATTGTGTTTTTCACAACATTAGAAGCTAAATCAATCACCGTGATAGTCGTACTTTCTCCATTGATTACGTACGCAGCAGGCGAAGTAATAATGCGAGTTTCGGGTTTAACTAACTGATAATCAATGATTTACGAATAAAAACACAGGATGTCATCAAAAGTAGTAATTTTGTAATTGCACAAA
>NZ_JAYWCU010000143.1:0-13504 GCF_043780375.1 Emticicia sp.
TTAAAACAAGCCATTAGTGATATTCTTAGAAAATTTGGTACTGAGTATCGGATTGAACTCACAATGAATTATTAACGATTATTTTTGTCCTGTTACTTAGTTTTTGATTGTGAAAGGTAAAGTATAAATTGTTAATGTAAAATTTACATTCGTAAGATTAACCTAAATCTATCACCTTTTTCCTATCTTGCGAATAATAATGCCATTTTATGCAAAGACATCAAGCAACAATCAAAGAAATAGCTCAGGAGTTGGGAATCTCCATCTCAACGGTTTCGAGAGCTTTGCAAAATAATCCTCGCATTGGTTTACGGACAAGAGAAAGAGTTTGGGAAGTTGCCAAACTCATGCACTATGTGCCAAACCCAGCCGCAATACTTTTGAAGAAAAACAAAACTTCTACCATCGGTGTGGTGTTGCCTTATTTGCAAGAAGAGTTTTTTTCGATGGCAATTACTGGTATTGAAGATGTGGCTTTAGAAAAAGGTTATAATGTGGTAGTGAGTCAATCTCGTGATAAATTTGAACGAGAAGAAAAAGCCTTAAAATCATTTTTGAGTAGCAGAGTTGATGGCGTAATTGCATCGGTAGCTGCCGAAACTAATAATTATAGCCATTTCAAAGAATTAGAAAATTATGGCACGCCTTTGGTGTTTTTCGACCGTGTACCACGAAACTTAGAAGCTAATAAAGTTCGTTGTAGCATCACACAAGGAGCTTTTGAAGCAGTAGAATTCTTAATAAATAAAGGAATTAAAAAAATAGCGTTACTGAATGGACCTTCAAGTATGGAAGTTTCAGACGAGCGACTGAACGGCTATTTGATGGCAATTAAGAAATTTAAGCTACAAACTTCACCAAGTTATATTAAATCTACTGACTTATCGAAAGAAGATAGCATTGAAAAAATGATAGAATTGCTCGCCTTGAAAGAGCCGCCCCAAGCAATTCTAGCTTTCAATGACTATTTGGCACTTTATGCCATGCAGGTTTGTAAGCAAAAAGGCATTATTCCCAATAAAGATATATTGTTTGTGAGTTTTGCCAACCTACCTATGACATTTTATTTAGATAATCCTCCGCTTGCTTCGGTAGAGCAATTTGCGTACAATATGGGCATAAAATCGGCTGAACTCTTAATAAGTATTATTGAAAATCCTTCAACCGAAATGCCTCCTTACCAAGAGCTAATTTTGGCTACAAAATTGGTAGTGCATTAGAGCAGTTTAAACTTCTGTGTCTAATGCCAAACCTTGTGTCTCCAATCTAGAATCTTGAATCTGATTTTCAAACAAAGCAATCGGTTCGCTTTCTTTTTCTTTAACTTCAAAGAATCTTTGGTGAATATCAAACGGCTCGTCTTCGGGTGTAAGTGCACACATTACTTTTTTGTAAGTGCCATCTTCTTGCAGTTCGTAGGCATTGACGTTGTCACGTAAGTTATAGTCTAAAATGTGCATTATTTGACGTTTTACCTCATCATCAACCATTTCAAATAACGACTCAATTCGCTTATCGAAACTCCTAACCATTATATCGGCACTACCACCATAAAGTCTGGGTTGATTATTATTATGGAAGTAAAAAATACGAGCGTGTTCCAAGAAAAGTCCTACAACTGACCGAACGGTAATGTTTTCACTCAGACCTTTTCGTCCTGGACGCAAGCAGCAAATGCCACGAATAATCATCTTAATGCGAACACCAGCTTGCGATGCTTTATACAGTTCATCAATCACAAATTGGTCTTCTACCGAATTTATTTTTATGCAAATACCACTTGGTAAACCTGCTTTTGCATTTTCGGCTTCGAGCCTAATCATGTCAATTAGTTTATTTCTCATATCACGGGGTGAAGTGATAAGATACTGATAATCAGCAGGTTGTGAGTGTCCAGTAATGACATTAAAGAACTCCGAAATATCTCTTGTATAAGCAGGATTAGTTGTAAGCAAGCCAATATCAGTATAAAGTCTTGCTGTATCTTCGTTATAATTTCCACTGGCTAAGTGGGCGTACTGTACTACTCGATTGCCTTCTTTTCTTACAATGAGCATCAATTTTGTATGGGTTTTGTACCAACCAATGCCATAAATTACAAAGCATCCAGCCCTTTGCAATTTGTCGGCTTCTCTGATATTATTTTCTTCATCAAAACGAGCCTTTATTTCAAACAAAACCGAAACGTGTTTGCCATTTTCGGCAGCTTTCAACAGAGCTTGTGTTACACGAGATTTTTTTGCTAAACGATAAATTGTCAGTTTGATTGCCAGCACATCGGGGTCTTCAGCAGCCTTTTCTATTAGTTGCAAAACGGGTTCAAAATTATTGTATGGATGATGAAGTAAAAGGTCTTTTTCACGAATTACTTCAAAAATATCAACATTTTTGTCTCTCAATCGTACGGGAGTAACAGGCGGATGAATAATTGAGAGGTCTTCCTGAAATTCAGGATGACGAATGATTTGCCATAAACAAGTATAGTCAATGAGGCATTCATCAACAAAAATATTATATTTATCAATCTCCCAACGCTTTTGTAGCATTGTTACCATCCACTCATTGGCATTAGGTTCAATTTCCATGTAAACCACTCTACCCAATCGGCGACTTTTAATTTTTTGCTTTATTTCATCAACAAAATCGGCTTCAATATCGTCCGATTCTTCTAAGGTAAAATCGCCATTTCGTATAATTCTAAAGAGATTTACTGACTGAATTTCAACGTTTCGGTAAAGTTTTTTAATTTCGTGTCTAACGATTTCTTCAATGGGTAAAAACAAAACTTCTTCGCTACGCTCAATGGTAAAAAATCGTGGTAAATTGCCAGGAATTTGAACAAAAGATATTTTTTTGTTCTCACTATCGTCAGGAAAAAGTGTGGAACGATTGGCATCGGTCACAACTCCAAAAATTAAAGTTTTGGCAATCAATACAGGGAAAGCATGTGTATGGTCGAACAACATGGGCGTAAGCATCGGATACACCGTATTGTCGAAATAATTAATTGCTTCCTCTAACTCATTGGTAGTCAAGTCTTTAGTTTTTGCAACCTTAAATTTGTACTCCGAAAATAGCGGTGTTAGTTCATCTTTAAAAATACGGTCTTGTTCCTGCGAAAATTGCTTGATAGATAACATAAGAGCTTTGCGAAATGGAATTTCACGCAAGCCAGAATAATCTATGCGTTCTTTATTGAAATCAAGATAATTGTATAAACTACCCAAACGAACCGTAAAAAATTCATCAAGATTCGAGGCGGTTATGGCTAAAAATTTTAGTCTTTCAAACAGATTAAGGTCTTTTTCACGGGTTTGGTCAAGTACTCGCTCGTTAAATTTCAACCAACTCAAATCTCTACTCAAGTAATTAGATTGCTCAATACTATCTACATACCGATTGATTTTTGACTCTTGATTTTCACTTTTTATTCCTTGATTTTTGATAGGCGAAACCAGCCCATTTAAAAACGAAAAAAGGCTACCTTTCGAGCCTTTATCAGTTGGGATATTCATATTTTTATCTTCCATTGCTCAATAAAAAACTGTTTGCTTGCGAAATAAGTCAATTGTGGGCAAATATTCAAGGAATTAATGATAATTTAACATTCTAACTCATTTTATATTGACTCATAATGCTTCATTAAATTATGTTTACACAATGATTCTAAGTCACATTTAATTGAACTATCTTTACAGAAATTAAAAGCGGATTGCCGCTCCAATGCTTTATTCCATCCAATGAAACTACAGGTAAGTTGTCAAATTAATTATAGAACTCAAAAAAACGTACCTTTAGTCTTGATGTTACGTCCAAAAAGTAGCTCAGAGCAATTGATTGTTAAAGAAGAATACCTTTTAAATCCAGATGTGCCAGTTTCCGAATATAATGATTTATATGGTAATGTATGTCAACGATTAATTAGCCCCATAGGCGATTTCAGTATTAAAACATCAGCTATTGTAGAAACAAACGACCATATTGCAGTAAACTTTGGTGCTGAGTTTATACCAGTAGAAAACCTTCCCGATTCTACACTTTTATATCTTTTACCAAGTCGTTATTGTGAATCGGACAAGTTTTTATACATGGCTTCAGAAATTACGCAAAATCTTGCATTGGGGTATCCTCAAGTAGAAGCCATTCGTCAATGGGTGAGTAATAATATTATTTACAAATATGGTTATAGTTCTTCGTCGTCGTCGGCGTGTGATACAAATCAGGCCAGAATAGGAGTTTGTCGAGATTTTTCACATTTGGCCATTGCTCTTTGCCGTGCCATTAATATTCCTGCTCGTATGGTAGTTGGCTACCTTCACGAACTCAAACCAATGGATTTGCACGCTTGGTTTGAAGCCTATGTGGGTGGAAGCTGGTACACTTTTGATGCAACTCAAACTGAGCCAAAAGGAAACAGAGTGGTGTTGGCTCATGGACGAGATGCTGCCGATGTAGCATTGGCAACGCAGTTTGGAGACATGCATTTATTGAATATGTATGTATCGGTCGACGAAGTAAAATCAGTTGTATAATATGGTGAAGAGGAATCATTAAATCTTCCAAGAATAATTAAGCGATATTTTTCGTTATAAAAGTGCTATATTTTTATTATCTTTGCACCCATGTTTTTAAAAAGACCCCATATCGCCCTATTATTAATCGGTACTTTGCTGTTTTCTGCTTGTTCAAGCAAGTTTATGAAATTACAAAAGAAAGGCACGACCGAAGAAAAATATAAAGCTGCCAACGATTATTACAAAAAAGGAGACTATTATAAAGCAGGAACTCTTTTTGAAGAAATAATTCCGTTATTGAAAGGTGATTCTCTCGCCGAACAATCGCAATTTTATAATGCTTATGCACAATTTCAGCAGAAACAATTTAGCATGAGTGCCTATTTGTTCAAAACTTTTTATGCAACTTATGCCAATAGTCCATTAGCAGAAGAGGCGTATTACATGTATGCTTTGTCGATGTTTAAAGATTCACCCAATTTTAATCTTGACCAAACAAGCACACTTACAGCAATTGAGGCTTTACAGACTTTTATTAATTCTTATCCTGAAAGCAAATATGCCGAATCGTGTAATCAGAATTTAAAAGATTTGAGACACCGTTTGGAAGAAAAATCTTACGAAAAGGCAAAATTATATTATAAAACCAGCGGTGTAACGATTGCCAATTTTAAGGCAGCAGTTGTGGCGATTGATAATTTTCAAAGAGATTTTCCAGATTCTGAATATATCGAAGAGCTTTCGTTTCTAAAAGTACAAGCCCAATTCGAATTGGCAGAAGTAAGTTTTGAAACTAAACAAAGAGAGCGTTATACTGCCACCTTGAAGTTTTACGAAGATTTTATTGATGTTTTTCCTAAAAGTAAATATATCAAACAAGCCGAGAAGGTTTATGATGGAGCTACCAAAGGACTTGAAAAAGTGGCAAAGTACGAACAACAAGTAAAAGAATATAAGGCAAAAGAAGCAGAAAGAGCTGCTAAAGAAAAAGAGATTGCTTCGAAGAAAGATGAAAAAATAGGAGCTAATGAAATTAAAAAGTAAAAAGTACAGTTCTATACAAATACTCAGCATACGTAATACATAATTTTTTAAGATATGGCAATAAATCCTTCAATTGTTTCGAGAGACTTAGATAAACTCGCTGCCAAAACAGGCAATATCTATGAGTCGGTATATATTGCATCGCAACGTGCAAGACAAGTAGCGGTAAAAACCAAAGAAGAATTGACGCAAAAACTCGGTGAGTTTGCTTCAAATATTGATAATTTGGAAGAAATTTTTGAGAACCGTGAGCAAATCGAAATTTCGAGATTTTATGAGCGTCAGCCAAAACCAACTTCAGTTGCTTTGGAAGAGTTCATAGAAGATAAAGTAGAATACCGTTGGAAAGACGCTGAATAACGAGTCGATTGTCGATAGTTTTTTAGAAGATAATATTAGTAGCAGTCGGAGAAATCTGACTGCTTTTTTGGTTTTAAAAATAGAAATTGATAACTCGTGGAGCTGAACTCCGCTCGCTGTCAAAGGTTGATTTTTAAAAAGGATAATCAACGGCAATATTCAAAATTAGATTTTCTTTTCGCCATGATTTAGTAAAAGGGTCAATTTTATTCAGCACCCAACGCTCTTTTTCTGGCAACCATGGCTTGCGGAAAGGTGTAGCCAGATCAAGGCGTAGTTTGAAATAGCCGAAATCGAGTCTGAGTCCCAAACCCCCACCAACAGCAATTTGTTTGTAGAAATCCTTGCCAAAAACACCATCTTCGGTATAAAATGAGTTTCCATTGAACTTTGCCGACCACACATTTCCTGCATCAATAAAAGCTGCAAAATTGATTAATTGTGTAACTTTTATTCGTAGTTCGGAATTCATTTCTAATTTAATGTCGCCATAGGCATTAGTAAATATCGACAATGAATCTGCGGCAATATTGAAACTGCCAGGCCCAAGCGACCTTGCTCTGAAAGCTCTTATACTATTGCTACCACCAACAAAATATTGCTTTACTTGATAAGGTAAACTTATCGAATTTCCATAAGGAATTCCATATCCTAAAATAAGACGATTTGCTAAACGGAGATTGGGTGTTAAATCTAAGTAATATCTCATTTCAGTGTCAAAACGAACATATTGCTCATATAGGATATTAAAAAGTTGTTTTGAATTTTCTTTCTTTTTGTTGGCAAAGAGGCCTGCAATATTTCCTGCAATATCAACACCTGCATTGATATAAAAATATTGTCTGCTACTGAACGGCTGTTTTGGAGTATAAATAATATTATATTGCCCCCCCAAGATCAGGCGTGTTTCCAAAATTTTAAGGTAGCGTAACAAATCTTGAGAGTTATTACTCGATAAAATTTTAGTTACAAATTCTTCGCTGATATTTTTAGGTTTAATTAAGTTTATGGAAAGCGGCGTAAGATTGTGTTCTACTTCTGCATTTTTTCTCCAACTGTAGCTCAGCGAACTTCGCAGTGAAGTGATAGTATATTGCTTGTATTTATAGCTGGTACTATCTTCTCGTAAACCAACACCATTTTGTATGAGCCGCTCGTAGCCAACATTGATATTAGTTTTTGGTAATGCTTGATTTCGAGCAGTTTTTTGAATTTTATAAAAAGGCAAAAGAAATCTCGGAAAAGTCAGGTCAGCATCTCCCGAAAGACGATAATAACTATTGGCGTTGTTATTTATTTTTCCGCCCAATTGAAAATCAAAACCTCCATTTACACCTATTTTCAAAATCTCTGCTCCTCGAAAGATATTTCGGTTCGACCAGTTTACGCCCAGTAGTGTACCTGCTAAGTTATTTGAGCGAGTAAGGGCATCAAATTCTGCCTGAAAAGATTTGTTTTTTAGTGAAGTAAGGTCATAAACAACATTTATAAATGCTGAATCGGAGCGATTGACCAACTCAAAACGATTTTTGACAAACTTGAAATTTCGTAAATTTATCAAGCGAGATAAAGAAGCATCATGCGTTTGACTACTGTATAGACGGTTGGTATTGAAGCTAATGGCATCATTAAAAACTCTGTCATTATAAGCATTTTTAGGGTCAAAAACTCTAATACCACGCTTAGTGCGAATAGAGCCACGAGTGCTATCTTGAGTATCTACATATACAAAAATATTTTTTATTCGATATTGTTTTAGTGAAGTTTGGAGAACATTGGGTTTTAATTCTAAGTATAAATTTACTTTTTGCGTATTTTGGTTAGAATCTACTTTGATGATAAGAAAATCGGGACGAAAGAAATAATAACCTTTTAGTTTCAATGCTCGGTCAATACGTTCTCGTTCAATTTTTACATTTTCAAAACGATAAGGTTGATTGATTTTGAGCAGTGAATTTTCTTGTGTAAGCTGTAAGTTTTTTTGAAAAGTAGAACTGTCTTTATGAACAAATTGCACACTATTAATGCTATAACGAGGCATGACATTGGCATTATAAATAGCATTTGCTTTTTTGCCATTCACAATTAATTCGCCAGTAGCAGTTGAACGAAAATAACCTTCATTATTCAAAAAATTACTAATAATTTCGGTATTAGTATTTACAGCTCTTTTGCTGGCAAGCACGGGCGGTTCACCAAACTTATCTCTAAACCATCTACGAGGGCTTTTTCTGTTTTTTGGCTCTCCCAAAACATAATATAACCAAACTTTATAGGGAAAACCTAAGATAGTTTTATTAGGAACAGGTCTAATAATAGTAACTAATTGTTTATTGATAATTTTCTTTTGTTTTTTCGAAAAACTTGAATCGGCATTGACATTTACTTTCGCACCTGTATAAAGACTTTCTCCTTGTGGGATATATTTGCTGACGGAGCATCCCCAAAGTAAAAAAACATATGCCAATGATATTATCTTTTTTATACTCATTTTTTCTTTTCAAATAGCTCCTTAAAATATTCATAATCAAACGTTACAGAAAAGCTAACGCCTGTTTCTACCACAAAGCCATCAAGTATGGCTTGGTATTGATTTTTGCGATAGGCTGTAAATAAATACCTGCCGTCTTTACTAAGGTTATAATTCAGCGAAATATTGTCCACAATTTCGGTTGAATTCATAGTTCCTGTGGTGTTTTCTAATTGAAAGTTACGGCCAACAGTTATTTTTAATCGGTCATTCAAAAATGCCTTGCTTAATCCAACATTCAAATCGGTTTTTGCTTTGTTTATTCCTTCGGTATTAATTGCCGTAGAATTTAGACTGAAATCAAGTTTTACACCCTTAATAATATCGCCTGCTAATAAATTTAGTTGGTCTGTGAGTATTTTACTTACGCTTTGTCTGGCAATCGCTTCTGGATTTATACCCGAAAACAAACTATTCGATTGTCCTGTCGAAAACTTATTAGTTATTAATAGTGCAAATACTTGTTTGTTCATTTCTACTTGATTTTGTCTAATTTGGTCTAAATAGCCATCGTTCCTTACCGCTTCCGTAAGGTCAGTTGGAGCATTTTTACCAATTTCAATACCAAAATCAATGATTGGATTTGAAAGATTTCCACTCATTTTTAATTGTACATCTAAAGGTATTTTGCCAAATGATTTTGAATTTCCATCTTCTCTTGGCACATCAGCTACAATTTTATAAACTGCGGTTATATCTACCTGAGCTTGCATTGGATCGCCAGTCCATAGAAGTGAACTGCCTTTTTCGATGGCAAATTGTCTTTTCAGAAATGGCAATGTCAAATCATAACTACCCGAAGTAAGTTCATATAAACCCAAAACATAAGGTTGTCCACTTGGTGTAATACCTGTGTTAAGTTGGGCATTTCCTTTTACTTTAATATTATCGCCGTTGAGTTCGTCAATTATAACAGTTAATTGAGATTTATCATCAACTTCAATATTGAGTGAAATTTCTTCGGCAAAATCAAAAGTATTAATAAGTTCGGTCGAATCAATAGGAATTAAAGCACTTGGTTTTTTGAGATTCACAAACTCAATAATTCCTTCGGTATCGGCTTTGTCAATCTCACGGTCGGGCAATAAAACCGTAATGTCGCTGCCATTTTTTAGCTTTACATTTCCTTCAATGGCTGGTTTCGTTCCAACTCCTTTTACCTGCATATTAGCATCTATAAAACCTTGACCATAAAAAAAATCATTGTCTTTTCTACTCCCATTAAGTACCAAGAAGTTTTTGGCGTCAATGGAAAGATTATAGCTATAATTGGGAATATTTTGTAAAGAAAGATTCCCCGTTACAAACATGTTTTGCCCTAAAGTATCAGCAATAATAAATTTATTAAATGTAATCATGCTGTTTTTAAAAATAAAACTTTGATTGTTTATTCGATAATTTGCACCTAATTGGGTCAAACTAAAGGTGACAGAATCAAACTTTATCTCACCATCAATTACAGGTTTACTTGGTTCGCCTTTAAGAATCAGCGTGCCGTGTAAATTTCCTCTTGCATTTTTTAACTCTCCAAAACTAAAAGCCTCAACGGTTTTAGCTCCAACTTTATTAATATCTATTTTAAAATCAAGGGGCTTTTTTTCATTCAACAAGTACTTTCCAACTAAACGAACGTCGTTATTATTGCCCATAATAGTAGCCAAAACGTCAATTTTATTATTGGTTCCATTGGCGGCTTTTACGCTCAAGTCTCCAATCGGGATTTGAGTAAAAACAAAGTTTTTGACAGTTAAATCTCCAGTAAATGCTGGAGAAGTCATATAATCGCTGAGTTTGAAAAGCCCGTTGAGCGTACCAGCTGCAAGTGTAGAGTCGAGTGTAACCAGTGTTACAAATGGTTTGATTGCCAAGCTGTCGATCTGAATTTGTAGTGGCGAATTTGGTTCAGAAGAAAGACTATTAATTAATAATATTTGCCTGTTTTGCTTTAAAGTTAAATCCTTAATATATACTCCTTTTGGGCTATATTCTATAAAACCTGTTGAGTCAGATTCCCATTTTCGATAGTCAATTAAGGTGCCATTTTTACTCAAATTAAAACGGAGTTTATCCTCAATTGAACGGAGATTACCCGCTAAACTATAGCGATTGGCATTGAGCGAATCTTTAATTATGAGAGCCAGTGAGAGAATATTTTTAGAAACCTCCCCCCCAATAAAAGCCCGTCTAACTCTATAACCTTCATAAATTATTTGTGAAATATTGCCTTCATATTGAGCTTTGTTTCCTGTACCAAAAATCTTAAAACGTGTATTTCTAATACTCGACGTATCATATTCAATATAAGGGATAAAAAATGAAGCCTTCAACGTGGTATCTGCTTGGCTATCTAATTTGGCAGTTATCTTTATTGTATCTAATTTGGTTACTTCAGGTACAAAACTTTGAATTATTGGATGATTATTAAGTGTTGCATCAATATTTAGATTATAGGCATTTGTGGTCGGAGTATATGGCAATGCTGGTAATGCAAAATATTTATTTACTTCGGTTAGAACAATATCATTAAGTTGATTATAGTTAAAATTTCCATTGATTTGGGCATTCATGAAAGGCGATTTTAGAATAATATTTCGACCATTCTCAGTGTTTTTAATGTTTAAATTCACGCTATCTAATGGTATAATTTTACCATCTTTTTGTAAAATAGCTTTATTTATAATAATCTCTCCTATCGGATTTTCGGGGTCGGTAGAAGTCATATTTAGTTGAATATCACCTTTCAAATTGAGGTTTTCTGCATATAGTTTGAGCTTTTTCAAATCTAATTCATCAATCGAAATATCGCCCACAATAGTAGGATATTCTTCTGCCAAATTTACCTGAGCTACAATTTTCACCTTAGCATTTTCGTCATTTACTGAGCCTTTAAAATCTGCGATTTGATTTTTTATATTTCCGTCTAAAGTTAAATTATTATATTCATAGCCTTGAAGTTCTATTTTTTGAGCAATACCAACAACACTTGCTTGTATCGTTTTAGGGTCGAATCCTGTGCCTTTTACTGTTGCATCGAGGGTAAGTTTGCCTACCGAAGATATGCCATTTGTTTTGACTTGTTTAGTAAACTTTCCGAGGTCGAAATCTTTAAATATAATTCTTCCATCATATTTCTGATTTTTGTCTGCAGTAATATTTTCCAACTTTCCTTTAAACGATGCACCTCCAAGGTCTGATTCTAAAGCCGCATCAACAATTAAATTTTGCAATTTGCCTTTGATAGAGCCTTTAATGCTTACAAACTCAGGAAGTTCAATGCTTTTCGGAATGGAACTATCGCCCGCTATCTGTAAAATATCTTTTTTGGTCAAACTTAGCTCCCCAATATTCATATCAAAAGCTAATTTTTTGGGATTAGGCAGGCCCAAAATACGGCCCTTCACTTGTAAACGTGTTTCACCAAAACCATCAATCGTTAATTTGGGAACAAATAGATTATTAACCGTTCCACTTGCAATGCCATCCGCTTTTATAATATCATTTTCTCGACCTTTAAATGAAGGGTTTTTAGCTAAGTCAGGCACCAAAATAAGTAAATCTTTTACGGCTAATTGACTTTTTTTAAGATTGAGTTTCAACCCTATATTCCCTAAGTTATTAGTAAAATCATCAATAGATTTATATTGCATCGAAAACTCATCTTGCAAAAGCGTATTTGGTGTTTTGAGGAGTAGTTTTTTTAAACTTATTTGCTTGTCTGTATAGCTAAAATTGGTGCTAATGTTTTGCACGATAAGCCCACTGCGTTCGCTAAAGGTAGCTTTGTCTAATTGTCCCGATATGAGTTTTGTACTAAAAATAAAATTATTTAAAGTCAAACCAAGGTTTTTTAGGTTGAGGTGCGAAGCGTCAAACCCTTTTGGTTGGGTAACAGCATTGAAATCATCGTAGCGAATACTATTATTTTTGACTTGTGTTTTAGCAATATTTATTACCCAATTGCTCGGTTCACTCGCCTCATTATTTGTTTTTTTAGGTTTTTTTACGAATTCTACGAGTGTTTCTGTATTTTCAAGAAAAATATTCTTTAAGTTTATTTGTTGTCTTGCTAAGTAAAAGCCTTGTCCTTCAGCTGCAAATTTGCCTAATTTTACTTTGTTTTTTATTCCGTCTTCTGCACTTTCAAATGACCAGTTTAGGTTTGCTAAATTGATTTTTTTTAAGTAAAAATCAAGTGTATCAGAAGGGTTTTTGTTTGTAGATGCCACTTCTAAATTTGAAGAGGAGCGTAGTGGTTTATAAAGATTGAGTGAAACCGTTCCGCCATCACCGTTAATTTTGGCGAAATGGTATTGTGATTTATCAAAATTAAACTTATCAAATTCGGTTTCTAAAAAACTCAAATTTACATCGGCGTCGGTGCCTAAAATAGCATCTTTATAGGTAATTTTTACATTGGAAAGTTTAACCCTTTTTAAACCAATATCAAAAGGTGTTGACGGCGTAGTTTTGACAGTATCACCAGTGTCGAAGGCTAATATAACAAAATTGAAATTATATAAAGTGTCGGGAAGAGTACGATTTATTTTTACACGAATATTCTCTAATTCTACTTGATTGATAGCGACTTTGTTTTGTAGTAAAGCCAACATATCGATATCAACATACAGCTTTTTACCTGCAATAAGCGTATCTTTTTGAAGGTCTTGGATATAAACATTTTCAAGGGAAATCCAGTTAGGAATTTGAAACCTAACTTTACCTACCTCAATTTTAGTATTTAACTTTTTTCGTAAATAGGAAACGACTTGTTTAGTCAGAAAATCCTGTCCTGTGGGTGATTCTAAAAAGATATAAAGTCCCCCAAACAGCAACAAGATTCCAACTAATAACCACCCTATAATGTAAAGAAGTCGTTTCATGGATGTAAAATAACACTCAATATAAGCACAAATAACGTTTCAGCCAAAGACTTAGCATGAAGTTTTTGATTTTTATTATGAAATGTTACAATTTTGCGAGATATTAGAGTTTTTAATAGACAAAAATTGAGCCTAAAAAACAAAAAGATATTACTCGGTGTTTCTGGAAGTATCGC
>NZ_JAYWCU010000144.1:0-91899 GCF_043780375.1 Emticicia sp.
CTTTATCCCAAAATTAACCTTCTTTCTTATAGCAATGAAAAAAATATTTTTTGTCGGCTTATTTCTCAGTACATTTTTCAGTATTTCTGCCCAAGAGTTAGTCGATTTTGGTCAGTATTTCAAAGAAGCCGACCTTGAAGGAGGATTTTATTTGTATGATTACAAGAAAAAATTATATAAAATTACTGATAAATCCGATTTCGTGCGAACAACTTCGCCCGCTTCTACTTTCAAGATTCCGAATTCGTTAATTGCCTTAGAAGTTGGTGCGATAAAAGATGAAAATGACATAATTAAATGGGATGGCGAAAAACGCTGGTTAGATTCATGGAATAAAGACCACACACTCGCAGAAGCTTATAAAAATTCAACACTTTGGTTTTACCAAGAACTTGCACGCCGAATAGGAGAAAAAAACTATAATAAATACCTGAAAGCCTGTGATTATGGCAATCATAATATCGGGAAAGATTTGACAAAATTTTGGTTGGGCGAAAGCTCTGCTTTGCAAATTTCTCCCAAAAATCAGTTAGAGTTTTTAATAAAACTACACGAAGAAAAACTGCCTTTCTCGAAACGTACTTTTGAAATTACAAAGCGAGTGATGATTCGTGAACAAACAGACAATTATACCTTGAGAGCCAAAACTGGTTGGGCTCAAGCTGGCGGAAAAGACATCGGTTGGTACGTGGGTTACGTCGAAAAGAAAGACAATGTTTATTTCTTCGCTTTGCGAGTTCATAAACCTTTAGAAAAAGAAATGCCCGAATTTATTGCAAGACGTATCGAGATTTCGAATAAAATCATGAAACAAATAGGCATTATTTAGATTTAGTAAAGTACAACTCGAAGCCAATGCTCCGAGTTGTAAAAATGAACGTCGTTTCATCGAAAAAATTAAAATGGGTGAGAGAATTTTGCTCTTTTCTTACTTCAAATCTTCTAATTTCTCCAAGTCAATATCATCAAGCGTTGCTTTTATTTTACTCATCTCAACGTTATTTCCCTTTACGGTTACCACAAAACGATTTGCCACAATTACTGCCATTTCGCCATCTTTGTTTTTATTATTGTATTTTTCAAAGGCTTTGTGGTCTTTATATTTAGTTGTTTTTTCATACCCATCCTCGGTTTCTTTGTCCATCTCCATCATCGACCAAGCAGCCATTCCCATCAAAGCCCCTGTGCCAGCTACATCAACAATATTAATTTCTATTGAGCTATCATCATTTTTATAGCGACCTTCGGCGGTTGAGATATTGAAGCCCATAGCACCTGTTTTTTCGCTCGAAGCCTCTTTTCTTGGTAGGCCGTCGGCATCAGCAGGCAGTAATTCTTTCAATAATTTGGCATCTACTACCTCTTTTGGAGCTTCTTTCGACATCTTTTCTGCCTCCTTTGCCATATTTTGTAAAGCCTCCAAACCAGTTTTAGGCTCTTCTACTTTTTCTTCCTCTTTTTTACTACCACAATTGCTTAAAAATATACTTATCGTCAAAAGCGAAATTAATAGTTTTACAGTTTTCATTTTTTGCTCGTTTTTGGGTTTAATTTTAAGAAAGTTATAGTATTTTCTAAAAACAAAAAATTGTTTTACTATTTTTTTACTAAGCGGTTGAGTAAATTTGAGTTTTCAAAAACAAAATGCTCACATTCCCCAACGCCAAGATAAATATCGGCCTAAATATCATCGAAAAACGTGCTGATGGTTTTCATAATATTGAATCTGTTTTCTATCCTGTAGAATGGTGTGATGTGCTGGAAATTATTCCTTCGCAAGAAAAAGAAGTCAAATTTCAAAGTTCGGGCTTGGCAATTCCAGGTAATGAAAACTCAAATTTATGCCTTAAAGCATGGCATTTATTAAAGTCTCATATTTTGCAACCCCCTATTATTCATCTTCATAAAGTTATTCCGATGGGTGCCGGCTTGGGAGGTGGCTCGGCAGACGGTGCGTTTACGCTCAAAATGCTCAATGAAGTTTATGATTTGAAACTAAATAATGATAAATTACAAGACTACGCTCGTCAGTTAGGCTCAGATTGTGCATTTTTTATCGAAAATCGTCCAGTATTTTGTTATGGCAAAGGCGATCAATTCGAAGATTTTTCATTAGATTTGAGGGGGAAATACATAGTTCTAATCAATCCTGATATTCATATTTCAACCGCAGAAGCGTATTCGGGCGTGGTGCCTTGCAAACCCAAAATTTCTTTGAAAGATGGTTTAAAACAAAATATCACAGAATGGAAGGAAACAATTAAAAACGATTTTGAAAGAAACTTGTTATTAAAGTATCCAGCCATCGCCAATGTGAAAGCTTACTTATATCAATCGGGAGCAATTTATGCTTCTATGACTGGCTCGGGTTCAACACTGTACGGAATTTTTGACAAAGAAGACGAGTGTCGCACCGTTAATCTAAAAGATAAGTTTCCAAACTTTGCTCTATGGCAAGGTTTTATACGAAATTAAAAAATCTCCTGGTAGTGGCTTGGAGTCTTTATGAATCGCTTTACCAAACGTCGAGAACCATTTTCTTTCATGCTATATTTAGCTATGGTGGGCAGTGCTTTACTATTTTTATTTTTAATCTTTGTTTTTATATCAAAAGAAGCTGTCAATCAAGATATTCCAATCAAAATCCCTGGAGTATTTTGGTGGAGTACTTGGATGATTTTGGCAAGCAGTGCCACACTTCATGGAGCAAATAAGGCCTTTCGAGAAGAGCGTTTTAGAAGTTATCGACTAAACATTGGTCTGACACTTTTAGCAGGAATACTTTTTATTATTCTACAAGGTTTCGGCTGGCGAGAAATGCTTCTTTCTGGCATCACAATGAGCAATAATACTGGCGGAATGTTTATTTATATTTTGTCTGGATTACATATTTTTCATACCCTTGGTGGACTTATTGCTTTGGCTTCTGTCAACAAAGATGCGTTCCAAAGAATGGAGTATGTAGACTCGTATGTGTATAGTGTCAATCCACCTAATCAATTGAAAATTAAACTAATAAGTATCTACTGGCACTTTATTGATGTACTTTGGATAGCCTTGTTTGTGTTCCTCCTTTATCATGCTTCACAAAACCCGAGCGATAGTCATTAATTATATTCGTTATCGAGAAACGTCTATCATCGCCAAGGTTTATACCGAAAAATTTGGCATCCAGTCTTTCATAGAAAACGGAGTAAGAAGTAGCAAAGGAAAAAACAAAATTGCTCTTTTTCAGCCTCTTTCGCTCTTAGACTTGGTGGTTTATCATGATGAAAAAAAAGAGATTCATCGAATTTCTGAAATTAAATCAAATTTTCCATTCCGAACTTTACCCTACGAGATTCATAAGTCGAGCATTGGTATATTTTTGGATGAAATTTTGAACAAAACGCTCAAAGAGCATTCCGAAAACACTGTTCTGTTCGATTTCTTGCATCATTCGCTCATCTTTTTGGACGAAACAGACGAACATTTTGAAAATTTTCATCTGATTTTTCTCTTGAAATATGCTTTTTTCTTAGGATTTTCGCCACAAGACGCCAACGAAATTGTGACACAATTTAGAGATTTCAACGTAACTATTCCTTTCGATAATGATTATCAAAAATTGATGAATCAATTGATAATTGCCGATTATCAAACTCCAATTTCAATATCTCGTGGCGTAAGAAATCATTTACTCGAAGTAATTATTTTATTTTATCGCTTACACGTAGAAGAATTTGGAGAGGTTAAATCTTTGCAGGTTTTGAGAGAGGTATTGAGTTGATATATGAGTGAGTGATTATTAAATCACTCATTCACCAATCACAATTTCATTCTATATTTCCCGCAACCAAGCAGTTAAAAGTCTTACACCGTAAGCTGTTCCTGACTTCATTTTGGCAAATTCTGAGTCGCCAAAAGCTAATCCTGCAATGTCAAGGTGAGCCCAATTGGTGTGTCCATCAATAAAAACTTCTAAGAATTTTGCTGCTGTAATTGCTCCAGCTAAAGGCATTGAAGAAAGATTTTTTATATCAGCAACATCCGAATTCATCATGTCTTTATAGTCATCCCAAAGTGGTAACCGCCAGAGTTTTTCACCAGTTAATTGACTGATATTTAATAACTTATCAGATAATTCATCATTATTTGAAAGTAAACCTGCGGCTACGTAACCTAAAGCCGCAATACAATTTCCTGTCAAAGTTGCTAAATCAACAATTATGTCTGGTTCATAATTTTTCTTGATATAAGCAAGTCCATCTGCCAACACCAAACGACCTTCGGCATCAGTATCAATAACTTCAATGGTTTTTCCCGAATACGACGAAATCACATCACTTGGTTTCAAGGCATTGCCATCAACACAGTTTTCGGTTGCAGGAATTACGCCAATCAAATGTATAGGAAGTTTTAGTTTTGCAGCCAATTCGATTGTTCCTAAAACTGCTCCTGCCCCACCCATGTCCGATTTCATATAACTCATACTTGCCGAACCTTTGATTGAAATCCCACCTGTATCAAAGGTTACGCCTTTGCCCACCAAACCAATTTTTTTACCTTTTTCGTCCGAACCCTTATATTCCATCACAATAAATCTTACTGGATTTTCGGTGCTTCCCTTCCCTACTGACAAAAGTGCGTGAAGTCCAAGTTCGTAACATTGTTTTTCGTCAAAAACTTTTACATCAAAACCATATTTTTCGCCTGCTTCAATGGCAAATTCAGCCAATTTTTGAGGATATTTAAAATTGGCTGGAGCATCAACCAAAGCCATGATTCGGGCTTGCGTTTCGGCAATTTCTTGGCCAATTTTTGCAGCAATTTCTACCTTTTCAAGTGTATTTTCGGCAACTTGAATTTCTAAAATACCACCTTCACTAAAAAAATCTACTTCTATTTTTTTTTCTGTTTTATAAATTCCAACCTCATAGTTTGCCAAACAAATGCCATTAACTATAAACTCAGCATATTCTTCCAAACCTGCCAGTTTTAGCTTCAAACCTATATTTTTGGGCAGTTTTTTCTTTGAATTATAGAAAAACGAACGAAAAACCTTTATAAAATCAGCTTGTTTCGGGTTTTTGCCCAAACCCAAAAGATACACTTTTTCGAGCCCTTCATGTTTGCCATAAAGCATCAAGTTTTCTTTCAAACCCGCCTTAAAATCTTGCTGTAAATTTTCCGCACTCAAACCTACGTGTTTGGCAATTTTTGATAAATTTTCAACCAAATTATCATTATCTATTAATGGGAAAATAATAACTTTGGCTGCTGTATTTTGGGAAATTATATTTATTTTCATATTCTTAATTGACTCAAGCAATCATATACTCATTTTCCTACTACTAAAATCGACAAAATATCTTGTGCTTATCAATAAAACAACCATTCTATTGCCTTCGGAAACTCTTGTCCCCAGCGTTTTTCGTTATGTTCGCCTTTGAAGTCGGTCGAAAGCTTGATTTTGATTTTTTCAGTATCCCATCCTTGATTTTCGATGGTTTCTTTCATTTTCTTTACATTTGGAATCATCACTGAACCTTCTTTTCCGCCGCCATAAAGATAAATACTGGTATCCATCGGACTAAAAAATTCAATGGCATCGAAGTAAATTTTAGGAGAAACCCAAAGGGCAGGAGAAAAAACCATCAAACGACCAATAGTTTCGGGGTACATCAAACCTGCATAAATACTTATCAAACCACCCATCGAACTACCGCCAATGCCTGTAAATTGTCGCTCGGTTTTGGTTCTGAAATTGGTATCAATATATGGTTTTAAATTTCTGACAATAAAATTGGCATATTTCATGCCCAAGCCTTTTCCTTTTTTTTCGGTGGTATAAGGTGAATATTCATTGAAACGCTCCTTTTCGCCATGGTCAATCGCCACAACGATTACATCACCTTTTTCACGCTCGGCTAACAAAGAAAGGCGTTTATCAATCTCCCAATTTCCATAGCTGGAACCTTCACCAAACAAATTTTGGGCATCTTGCAAATACAAAACAGGGTAATGTTTATCAGTATTTGTGTCGTAATCGTGTGGAAGCAGAATATGAATTTTCCGTGTTTTACCTAATTGTGGAATCGCAAAGGTTTCGGAAATAACCTGTATTTTTGGCATCAGTTTTTTGATAAATGCCGTTGAGCCATCATGTCTCCAGTAAGGAACAAAATCTTCATACTTGCCTGATAATGAATCAATCAATCGATTACTGGGAGCATTTCCATAAGTATCCAACTCCACATAATTCCATCCGCCACGTGTATATTTGTATTCTAATGTTTCAGGAAGTTTAATTTCAGGCGAAAAAGTAAATTTGTACTTTCCCCTGCTCACACGTTGCATTTCAAAATCTGCCACATCAGGATTCCATTCACTAAAATTTCCAGCTAAAAAAACAGGTCTTTCGTCATCAATAGGTGTGGTCAGCTCTAAACTCAATAAGTTTCGGTTACTCATTTTTACTTTTTTATAATGGTTGGTAAATGTAAATTTACAAAATATAACTCTTTTTAAAAATTAGGGTTCAAAAAATTAATATACAAAAATCATAAGTCTCTTGTAATCAGGCTCTTATAAAACAAAAAAACGAAATACTTGCTTTAAATAAAAGCAAGTATTTCGCCAAAATCTTATATTTGAAGTAGTATTAAGACAATGCCTCCCAAAGAATCTCAACAGGGTGTAGAGCTTTTCTCCCTGTTCCATCATGAATTTGATGTCGGCAACTCGTCCCCGGTGCAGCAATAATTACCTCTTCGGCTTGCTTTCTTATAGTTGGAAAAAGTACCAATTCACCAATTTGCATCGAAAGGTCATAATGTTCTTTTTCGTAACCAAAAGAACCAGCCATACCACAACAACCCGACGGAATCAAATGCACTTCGTAGTTTTTAGGCAACGAAAGTATCTTTTTTGTCGGTGTCAGTGAGGCAACTGCCTTTTGTTGACAATGTCCGTGCAGTTTTATTAAGCGTTTTTCTTGCGTAAATTGCTCGCTCGTAATACGTTTAGCATCAATTTCACGGGCAATAAACTCATCAATCATCAAAGCATTTTTAGCTAATTTTTTGGCAGATTCTACTAAGTGTGCTTCAACCAAATCGGGATATTCATCTCTGAATGTTAGGATTGCAGATGGTTCAATGCCAATAATTGGTGTATTTTCATCGATTAAATCTTTCAATAAAACTACGTTTTGATTGGCCAATTTTTGAGCATCATGTAATAACCCTTTTGATAAATACGCCCTTCCAGAATCAACATGATTTGGTATGATTACTTGATAACCAAGCCTTTGCAATAAGTCTATGGCTTTTTTACCAATTGCTACATCATTAAAATTAGTAAATTCATCACAGAACAGATAAACAAGTTTTTGTTTTAGGGGTTCTAAATTTTGAGCCCCTGCAATAGATTTCTTATACCATTTTTTTAAAGTCGTTTTTCCAAGCAAAGGCATTGTACGGTCTGGGTGAAAACCTATGATGCGATTAGCGATTCTTCGTAGCGGAGCATTTCCCAAAACCAAATTATAAGTCCACGGAATATATGAAGCGATATTACTCATTTTTGAATAATTGCCAATCAACCACGATCGCAGTGGTACGCCATTCTGTTCATGATAATGCTGCAAAAACTCCATTTTCAGCTTCGCCACATCAACATTCGATGGACATTCTGACTTACACCCTTTGCATAAAAGGCACAAATCCATTACTTCTTTTACTTCTTTGCTATCAAAACGATTGAGTTTTTCAGAATTTGTCAAAACTTCTCGCAAAATATTGGCTCTTGCACGAGTTGTGTCTTTTTCGTTACGAGTTGCCATATAACTCGGACACATTGTGCCGCCACTCAACTCGGTTTTTCGGCAATCGCCTGAGCCATTGCATTGCTCGGCGTGTTGAAGAATACTTTGATTATTAAACCTAAAAATAGTCTCAAACTCAGGCACTTGTTGGTCAGCCTCGTAGCGAAGGAATTTGTCCATCGGAGGCGTATCAACAATTTTATTTGGATTAAAAATATTTTGAGGGTCCCAAACTTGTTTCAATTCCTTAATCAAAGCATAGTTTTTCTCGCCAATTTGCTGACGAATAAATTCTCCTCGTAAACGCCCATCGCCGTGTTCGCCCGAAAGAGAGCCTTTGTATTTTTTTACCAAAGTCGATATTTCTTCGGCAATCAGTCTAAATTGGCGATGTCCTTCGTGTGTTTTTAGATTAATAATTGGTCGCAAATGAATTTCACCTGAACCTGCATGGGCATAATGAACGGCAGACATGCGGTTTTTGGTCAAAATTTCATTAAAATCTCTAATAAAATCGGGCAAATCATTGACATCAACGGCAGTATCTTCGATTACGGCAACCGCTTTTTCATCTCCTGGAAGATTTGAAAGTAAACCTAAACCTGCTTTTCGTAAAGTCCATATTTTCTTCGTATCTTCCCCAAAAAGCAAAGGAAAATGATAACCTAAACCTGCGGCACGCATTTCTGTTTCCATTTTGGCGGCCAATTTCTCTACTTCATCTTTTGACTCACGAGCAATTTCAACTACCAAAACTGCACCTGGGTCGCCCTGCACAAAAAAACGATTTTGTAATTGCTCTTTGTTTTCTTTCGTACATTCTAAAATATAATGGTCAATCAACTCGACCGCCGAAGGGTTATATTTTAAGGCAATTAAATTTGCTCTAAGAGCTTCATCAATCGAATTAAAATGTACACAAACCAACCCTAAATTTTTAGGTGGCAGTGGATTGACATGAAGCTTTATTTCTGTCAAAAACATTAATGTTCCTTCTGAGCCAGCGATGAGTTTGCAGAAGTTAAAAAAAGCCCCTTCTGCCCCTGATGGGGGAGCTATAAATTCGTCTAACAATTCATCTATTGCATAACCAGTGTTTCTTCTTTTAATACTTGGCTTAGGAAATTCCCTTTTAATTTCTGCTTGATTGTCAAGATTAGAAAGTAAATTATATATATGTTGATAAAGTTTAGCTTCTAAAGTATCTCCCTTCATCTTATCAGAAAATGTATTTTTACCCTCATCGGCAGTTAGGGCGACCGTCGCTACGGGGCTAAATTCAACGAAGCTCCCATCACTCAAAAAACCTTTTACTTCTAAAAGGTGATCACGAGTGCTACCATACACCACTGAGTTTGAACCACAAGAATTATTTCCGACCATTCCTCCAATCATCGCACGATTGGCGGTTGAAGTTTCTGGACCGAAAAACAAACCATATTCGTTCAAGAAGTAATTCAACTCATCACGCACAACACCTGGTTGCACTCTTACCCAACTTTCTTCTATATTTAATTCTAAGATTTTTGTAAAAGTTCGAGAAACATCAACGATTATTCCATTACCAACGACTTGACCAGCCAATGAAGTACCTGCTGTGCGAGGAATCAAAGATGTATTATTTTCATGTGCAAAAGCTATCAATTTTTTAATGTCAGACTCATCTTTTGGAATAGCTACTGCCAAAGGCATTTCACGGTATGCCGATGCGTCAGTGGCGTAGAGTGTCCGCATAACATTGTCAAAATGAAGTTCTCCCGTTAAATCTTTGGCAAGTTGCTGTAATTTTTGATTTGTCATTATTCGTAAATTATTGAATTTTTCAAAGACATTTGTTTCTCCTCGTTGAACTAAAAAATTATTGATTGGCAAAAAACTTCTTTAAAAAGTACAAAATTGATAAAAACTTGTTTTGAAAGGCACAAAAGCCTTTTTTAAGCAAAAATACTTACTTTCTAAAGAAAAAGCAAACACCAAAGTCGATGAAATAATAAATATTATATTGTCTTTGTACAATTTTTCAAAATTGAATATTTTAAAGAATTTTTATTTTTTAAAACTATTTTTTGGACTTTATATATTTCTTTTTGTAATTTTGAAAGTTAATTAGAAAAATAGTTTAACCATTTCTTAACAAATTTCTATTTTGTTTGTTTTAACAATTAGGTTGACAAACACAAAAATAGAAATTTAGGCAATTGTTCAACAAAATTTCCTAATTTTTAAATCTTTTTATTAACTTACTTTAATTACAACCTATGATGAAGTCCTACCAAGTGGGTCGCCCCTCTGAGCGACCATTGGCTGGTGTGAAAAGAATTCTTTTCACTCTTGCCGCAATGCTGTTAACATCACTTACGCTTACCGTGATGGCACAAGATGTAACTGTTTCAGGTAAAGTAAAAGGTGCCGATGGAACTGGCTTACCTGGGGTATCCGTACAAGCGAAAGGTACTGCAAAAGGTACTCAAACCGACATTGAAGGTGCTTACAAATTAGCTGGTGTACCAAAAGGTGCTACATTAGTATTTAGTTTTGTAGGTATGGAAACAAAAGAAGTTGCAGTAGGTAACAAAACTACTGTTGATGTAACTTTAGTTGACGACACGAAAGCCCTTGAAGAGGTAGTAGTGGTTGGTTATGGTACTCAAAAAAGAAAAGAAATTTCTGGAACTGTAACAAGTTTGGGTAGTCGTGACTTCAATGCTGGTATTGTAACGAACCCATTGGCTGCTGCTCAAGGTAAAGTTGCAGGTTTGGTTATAACTTCAAGTAGTGGTGACCCGAACTCAAGACCAACTGTACGGTTGAGAGGAACAGGCTCGTTAAGTGCTGGTTCTGAACCACTTTATGTAATTGATGGTGTGATTGGTGCTCCAATTGAAAACGTTGCTCCTGAAGATATCCTTACAATGGATGTTTTGAGAGATGCTTCTTCTGCTGCAATCTATGGTTCAAGAGGTGCTAATGGTGTAATTTTGATTACTACCAAAAGAGGTAAATCTGGTGCTCCAACGGTTGATTATAGTGCTTATGTTGGACAAGAAACTATTTCTCAAAGACCTGATTTATTGAATGGTGCTGAGTATAGAGAAGCTGCTACAAAGTATAAGCAAACTTATACTGACAATGGTGCTAATACAGATTGGTTGGATGTAATTACACGTAAAGCAACAAGCCAAAACCATAATCTTGGTGTTTCTGGTGGTTCTGAGAATTTCTCATACCGTGCTTCGGTTGGTTATTTAGACCAAACTGGAACTTTGCTTGGCTCAGGAAAAGACCGTGTAAATGCACGTTTGAATCTTGATTCTAAAGCCATGAATGGAAAATTAGCAATGAAGTTTAATATGTCTGCTTCTCAAGCTAATGCTGATATTGCTCAAAACAGAGCAATCGGTTTTGCGATGAACATGCGTCCTACTGACCCAGTTTATAATTCTGACGGAACGTATTTCCAGATTCCTGGTACATTTGCTAACTTTAATCCGTTGGCTGTACTTGAGAATGTATCTCAAAAAGAAAAATTACAAGACTTATTGTTTAATACTCAATTAGGTTACACAATTATTGAAGGTTTGGTATTTAATGTTAGTGGAACATTACGTACACAAAACAGAAACAATAGTAGTTTTGTAAAATCTACTCCTGGAAACCTTCTTTCAGTGGTTGGAGGAAACTCTGGTTCAAGATCATTGAATGCAGTAAATGACCAACAACTTGAAACAACTTTGAGTTATTCAAAGGCTGTTGGTGCAAATAGCACATTAAATTTATTAGGTGGATATACCTATCAAGATGTAATAAGCGATGGTTTTGGTGCAAGTAACAACAACTTTTTGTCTAATGATTTGGGAGCAAACAACCTTGGTTCAGGACTTGGTATCAGAACTAATCCAAATTTACTTGGCTCTTACAAAAATGAGTATAAATTAGTTTCGTTCCTTGCTCGTGCACAATACAGTTTGGCAAACAAATATTTTGCAACTGTAAACGTACGTCGTGATGGTTCAACTAAATTTGGAGATAACAACAAGTGGGGATTCTTTCCATCGGTATCGGTTGGTTGGGCATTGAATGAAGAGGCTTTCTTGAAAGGAAACTCTACTATTGATAATTTAAAACTACGTGTTAGTTGGGGTAGAACTGGTAACTCAGAAGGTATCTCTCCATTACGTTCTCGTTCATTCTATGGCCCAAGTGGCTCGTATTATGATGGATTAACCGATGATTTCTTGCCTGCTTATGCAATCCAAGGAAACCCAAATCCAAACTTGAAATGGGAAGTTAACGTAAACTATGGTGCTGGTATAGATTTCTCAATGTTTAAAGGAAAACTAAGTGGTTCATTAGATTATTATACACGTCAAACAAAAGACCTTTTGTATGTCGTTAACGCTCCGCAAGAAAAAGGATTTGTATTCCCTACAATCTTAGCAAATGTTGGAAGTATGCAAAACAGAGGTGTTGAAATCTCAACTTCATATCAGTGGGTTGATAACAGCAAATTCTCATTTAGTTCAACATTTGTTGGTTCATTCAACAAAAATAAAGTGTTGAGTTTGAAAAATGACGATTTTGCAGCACAAGACCAAATATTTTTACAAACCAGCTTAGGTAGCTTCATCAGAGGTACATCAGCAGTAGCTTTCTCAGTATTGCAAGCTGGTCAACCAGTTGGTGTGTTCTACGGAGCTAAAGTTGCTAAGATTGAAAACGGTAGATATGTATTTCAAGATTTGAATGGCGATGGAAAAGTGAATCAAGCAAATCCTGACAGAGAAGACCAAACTTATTTGGGTAGCCCAACTCCTTTATTTGTTGGTGGTTTAACTAATAATATGAAATTTGGTAATATTGATTTTCAGTTCCAATTGATAAGTAACTTGGGAGCTAAAATTGTAAATACTAATAATTTATTATTGGGCAGACAAGATGGACGTTTAGCTGAAAGTAATGCTCTTAAATCTGCATTGACAACTGTTGTTAATGATGAGCGTACATTACCGATGGACTATTATGTTGAATCTGGCAACTATGTTCGTTTAAACAATGCTTCTTTAGGCTATACTATTCCAGTAGGAAAAAGTATTGTTAAGAGAGCAAGAATTTATGTGGCTGGAAATAACTTATTATTGTTTACTAAATACTCAGGTGTAGATCCTGAAATTAGTCAAGCACTAAAAGTTGATGGTGATAACCAAAGAGCACCAGGTATTGATGTTCGTGAGACATTCTACAAGACTCGTGGTATCACTGCTGGTGTAAGTTTAAGTTTCTAAAAACATTTTATTAACAAGGTGTTATTAAAAGATATAAAAAATTAAAAACAATAATATGAAAAAATTCATTTTTACAGCATTGACTGTTGGTGCTTTGACTTCATTGTCATTACAGTCTTGCACAAATTTAGATGAGCCCGTATATGATGCAATACCAGCAGACCAATTTTTGAAAACTGACGCTCAAGTAGCTGCGGCTTTAGGACCTGCATATGGTGGTTTAAGAGGAATTACTTGGGATTGGTTCAATCCGAGTGAAGCATCTTCTGATGAGTTAATTGTTCCAACTCGTGGTGGTGACTGGTTTGATAATGGTGACTGGTTAGCTTATTCTCGCCATACTTGGACTCCACAACACGGACCAATCAATGGTATGTGGGGTTTTATATTTGGTAATATTTCACGAGTAAACCAATTGATCCCAGTAGTAAGTACAAACAAAGCTGCTGTGGACGAGCTTCGTGCTATTCGTGCATTTTACTATTTTATGGCTATTGATGCTTTTGGTAATGTGCCTATCGTAACTGATTCGAAATCAAATGGTGCTACTAAAACACGTGCTGAAGTTTATGCTTTTCTTGAGAAAGAATTGACAGAATCTATTCCAAGCTTAACAGCAGGAAAAGCTTACAGCCGTATGACACAAGATGCAGGTAATATGTTATTGGCTAAATTGTATTTGAATGCTGGTGTTTATAAAGGCTCACCTGAGTGGCAAAAAGCTTTAGATGCTGTCAATAAAGTAATTGCATCTAAAAATGCTTATTCTCTTTCTTCATCTACCCTTGCCAACTTTATTGTGCAAAACCAAGGTTCAGGAGAAAACATTTGGACAATTCCTTTCGATAGCTTCAAAGCTGGTGGTATGAACTTCCAAATGAGAACTTTGCACTATGCAAATGCTACTACTTATGGTTTGAGTAACTCACCTTGGAATGGATTCTGTACATTAGCAGATTTCTATAACTCATTCGAGAAAACAGATTTACGTAAAGCAATGTGGATTGAAGGACAGCAGTTTGCCGCTTCTGGAGCAAAATTATTAGATGCTAAAAACCAACCATTGGCTTTTATCGCTGATTTCCCAAAAGACCAAATGACAGATGCTGACCCTGAGTTTCAGGTTGCTGGTATCCGTTCGCAGAAATATGAAATCCAAAGAAATAACCCTAACGGAGACCAAAGTAATGACTACGTTGTATTCCGTTTGGCTGACGCACTTTTGATGAAAGCAGAAGCTTCTCTCAAGCTTGGTAAAGCTGCTGATGCATTAGCAGAAGTTAATAAAGTTAGAGTACGCTCGGGAGTTGCTGCGATGACTACTTTAACTGAAAAAGATATTTTGGCAGAAAGAGGTCGTGAAATGGCTTGGGAAGGTTGGAGACGTAACGATATGATTCGTTTCGGCACATTCAGCCTCGAAAGAAAATTCATGAAGAAATTGGACAAAACAAGAGAATTGTTCCCAATTCCTCAAGCTCGTATCGATGCTAACCCATTATTGAAACAAAATCCTGGGTATTAATTTTTAAATATTTTTAAAAAGGCAGTTCCCAACGGTTCTGCCTTTTTATTTTTTTATACCATTGTACAACATATCTTTGTTGTACGATTACTTTAACCTATAACGATGAAAAAGATACTGTGGGCTACATGTTGTATATTTTTATCTCTTTCCTGCAAAAAAACAGAAAATACATTATTTGAATCTTTACCATCTTCTCAGACAGGTATTGATTTTGTGAATAGAAGTCTTGAAAAAAAAGAATTCAATATCTTCAATTACCGTAATTTTTATAATGGCGGAGGAGTTGCTATTGGCGATGTTAATAACGACGGACTTTCGGATATTTTCGTAACTTCTAACTTTGAAGATAATAAACTTTACCTCAACAAGGGCAAAATGACCTTTGAGGACGTAACCGTAAAGTCGGGGATTGTTGGCAAAAAATTCTGGTCCACGGGCGTAACATTTGCTGATGTGAATGGCGATGGGTTAATGGATATTTACGTCTGTAATTCGGGAAGTCGAGACCAACGTGGCAATCAATTATATATTAATCAAGGAATAAAAAACGGAATACCCTCTTTTGTAGAAAAAGCAAAAGAAGCGGGCTTGGAAGATGGCGGATTTTCGACACACGCTGCTTTTTTTGACTATGACCGAGATGGCGATTTAGATATGTATTTGCTCAATAATAGCTTTACGCCTATTGATAAATTGGGTTATCAGAATTTAAGAAATCAAAGAGATAAATTGGGGGGAGCTAAATTGTTTAAAAATAACCTACTTACCGATGGAGAAACACCAAAAAACGGAGAGACTCCGCAATTTACTGACGTTTCGGAGGAAGCTGGAATTTATGGAAGTTTGATTGGTTTTGGACTTGGTATTACGATTGGCGATGTAAACAATGACAATTGGCCAGATGTTTATATCTCAAATGATTTCTATGAACGAGACTATTTGTATATCAATCAAAAAAATGGGACATTTAAGGAAGACCTTGAAAACCAAATGCCTCATACAAGCCTCAGTTCAATGGGGGCAGATATTGCCGACATAAACAATGATGGAAATCTTGATATTTTCGTAACAGATATGTTGCCTGGAGACGACAGAAGATTGAAAACAACCAGTGTTTTTGAAGGCTATAACTTGGCTGATTTAAAGTTGAAGCAAGGTTTTTGGCATCAATACATGAGAAATAACCTTCAGCTAAATAATGGAGATGGTACATTTAGCGAAATCGGACAGTTTTCGGGCGTTCATGCAACCGATTGGAGTTGGGGTGCTTTGATTTTTGATATCGACAACGATGGTTTGAAAGATATTTTCGTAGCAAATGGCATTGCCAAAGACCTAACCGACCAAGATTTTGTAGAGTTTTTGGGAGATAGAAATACCATGCAACAAATGCTCGAAGGCAAAAAATTTGATGCAAAAGAGTTTATTGATAAGATTTCTTCCGTGCCAATTCCAAATTATGCCTACAAAAACACTGGCGACTTGCAATTTACCAATAATGTGAAAAATTGGGGGCTGGAAGGTCCGGGCTTCTCCAATGGTGCGGCCTATGGTGATTTGGATAATGATGGCGATCTGGATTTGGTAGTCAATAATGTCAATGCTCCGCTTTCCGTTTTCAAAAATAAAACAAATGAAGTAAGTAAAAACCACTTTTTGACTGTAAAACTCAAAGGAACTGCCAAGAATTTGAATGGTATTGGTGCGAAAATTACTTTATATCAACAAGGTACAATCAAACTTTTGCAACAAATGCCAAATCGTGGCTTTCAATCGTCGAGCGACCATCAAATGGTCTTTGGCTTGGGTGAGAAAAGCACGATTGATTCCTTAAAAATAATTTGGACTGATGATAAAATGGAGGTCATCAAAAACCCAAAAGTTGACCAAACACTTACTTTAGATTATAAAAATGCCAATCAGGTTTTCAAAGAAACGATTTCTACTAAAAGTCTCTTATTCAGCGATATTACTTCAAATACGCTCACTTATACGCATCAAGAAAGTAAGTTTCAAGATTATGATCGTGATGTGCTTTTGAAACAAAAATATTCTACACAAGGGCCGGCAATGGCAGTTGGAGATGTAAACAGCGATGGTTTAGATGATGTTTATATGGGTGGAGCAACTGGTCAGGTAAAACAACTTTATATTCAGCAGAAAAACGGGAAGTTTGTTGAGTCGAAACAAATAGATTTTGGCATGGATGTAACAACCGAAAATACCGATGCTCTATTTTTTGATGCTGACAAAGACAATGACCTTGATTTGTTTATCGTTACGGGTAGCAACGAATTTGAAGTCAATGCTCCTGAATTGCATGATTTGCTGTACCTCAATGATGGTAAAGGTAATTTCAAGCGAGATATTCGTTTCCCTTCAATTTTTGAAAATGGTTCATGCGTAACCGCTGGCGATTTTGACAAAGACGGCGACCAAGACTTATTTGTTGGGTCAAGAATGATTTCGGGCAAATATGGCATGAATCCCACCAGCAATTTCTACATAAATGATGGTACAGGAAATTTCAAAAATCAATCGAAGCGATATATGCCTCAAATCAATGAATTGGGCATGGTAACAGACGCCGAATGGGTAGATATTGATAAAGATGGTTTTTTGGATTTGGTAATTACACAAGATTGGGGCGGAATTGTTGTTTTCAAGAATGAAAGAGGCAGAACGCTGACGTTGAAAGAAACCATCAAAGATTCAGAAGGCTTATGGAATTGCCTTAAACCAGCAGATATTGATGGCGATGGCGATATAGATTTCATCGTTGGCAATATGGGTGATAACACAAAATTGAAAACTTCTGTGCAAAACCCTGCCATATTAAATGTCAATGATTTTGATAAAAATGGCACTACTGAGCAAATTATTTCGTGCATTACTGAAGATGGAAAAACATACCCAATGGTTTTGAAAGGTGAACTACAAAGAGCCTTACCAATGATAAAGAAAAAATTCATTAAATATACCGACTACGCCAACAAAACCATTTCCGAACTCTTCTCAGAAGAGCAAATGAAAGATGGCATTGAGAAAAAAATCGTTACAACAAAATCGTCATTTTTAATCAATGATGGCAAAGGTAATTTTGCATTAAAAGCATTGCCTTATGAAGCTCAGTTTTCGCCAATTGCAGCCATTGAAACAGAGGATTTTGACAAAGATGGTATTTTGGATATTGTTTTAGCAGGAAACTTTTTCGATGTGCTGCCCGAATGGGGGCGTTTTGATGCCAATTATGGACTTTTCTTGAAAGGAAACGGTAAGGGTGAATTTCAAACTATAAAATCAAAAGATTCTGGTTTTAAAACGATGGGACAAGTACGAAAAATGTACAAACTGAAAACCAACGGAAATAGAGAAGTGCTTGTTTTGGCTAAAAACAATGACAATGCACAAGTATTTAGTTTTAAAAAGTAAAAATTGTATGAAAACGATAGTCAAATATTTAAGCATAATACTCATTCCAATAATTGCGTTCAACTGCAAATCAGATAAAAATAACAACGAGGTAAAGCTATTTCAAAAACTTTCGCCGACCGACACAAAAGTTGATTTTACCAATACCGTTAAAGAAACAAAAGATTTCAATATTTTAGATTATCTCTATTTTTTTAATGGTGGTGGAGTTTCGGCAGGAGATATTAATAATGATGGACTAACAGATTTGTTTTTTGTGTCGAATCAAGGCAAAAGTAAGCTTTATTTGAATAAAGGAGTAAAAAATGGCATACCTCAATTTGAAGATATTTCTGAAAAAGCAGGTATTGGTGGCTTTTCTGATTGGAAAACGGGAGTAACAATGGCAGACGTAAACGGCGATGGATTGCTCGATATTTACGTTTGTGCCGTTGGAAATTATAAAGGTTTAGAAGGCTCAAATGAATTATATATCAATAATGGGGACCTTACTTTCTCGGAAAAATCAAGCGAATATGGCTTAGATTTTACTGGTTTTTCGACCCAAGCTGCCTTTTTTGACTTCGATAAAGATGGTGATTTGGATATGTATTTGCTCAATCACGCAGTACATAATTCTCGTTCGTATGACCGAGTAAACACCCGAATGTTGAAAGACAATGAGGCGGGCGATTATTTATACAGAAATGACAACGGAAAATTTAAAGACATTAGTAAAGAAGCTGGCATTTATCAAGCGGCAATGGGCTATGGTTTGGGTATTTCGGTTGCTGATTTGAATAATGATGGCTGGCTGGATATTTATGTAAGTAACGATTTTCATGAAGATGATTATTATTATATCAATCAAAAAAATGGCACATATAGCGAGGAAGTCAAAGAGCATTTCAATCATTTAAGTCGTTTTTCGATGGGGTCTGATATTGCCGACATTAATAATGATGGTTTTCAAGATTTAATGACTTTGGACATGTATCCGGAAGATGAAAAAGTTGAAAAATCATCAGTTGGCGAAGACCCGCTCGATATTTATCTCTACAAACTTCAATTTGGCTATTTCAATCAATATTCTCGCAATTGCTTGCAGTTGAACATGGGCGGAAAACGATTCAGCGATATTGCTCCAATGGCGGGCGTAATGGCAACGGATTGGAGTTGGAGTACACTTTTGGCAGATTATGATGGCGATGGTATAAAAGATATTTTTATTTCTAACGGAATCTTAAGAAGACCAAATGACCTAGATTATTTGAAATTTATCGCTGCCGATTCTCTCCACTTTAATTTGCCAACTTCAGCCAAACTCGATCAAGAAGCAATGGACAAAATGCCAAGTGGAAAGTGGCACAATTACCTATACAAAGGCACAAAAGAGTTACGTTTTCAAGATAAATCAACGGTTTGGGGTTTTGAAGAAAATGGCATTTCGAACGGTTCGGTCTATGCCGATTTAGATAACGATGGCGATTTGGACTTGGTTACCAACAACTTAAATGAGCCTTCAGCAATTTATCTCAACAATAGCCGCCAACTTTTAAAGAATAATTATGTAAAAGTAAAATTTAAAGGAAATGACAAAAACACCTTCGGAATTGGGGCAAAAGTTATTCTTAAAACCACCGATGGAGAGCAGTTGCAGCAAATGATGCCCACACGTGGGTTTATGAGTTCGGTCGAACCTTCCTTGATTTTTGGCATCGGAAAACTTGCCAAGGTTGATACAATGATTGTGATTTGGGAAAACCAAATGGTCGAAATTATCAAGAATCCAACAATCAATACGACTTTGACTTTGGATGAAAATAATGCGAAAATAAAGGTAGGTGATTTCCAGTTTTTTGTGCCAGCGAAAGCCTCTTTTGTCGAAAATACCACTGAAATAAATATACCTTACGTTCATAAAGAAAATACCTATTTCGATTTTAATCGTGAGTCATTGATACCTTTTAAGGTTTCGATTGAAGGACCAAAAATGGCGGTAGGAGATGTGAATGGCGATGGTTTAGAGGACTTTTATGTGGGTGGAGCAAAGTATCAAGCAGGTGAACTTTATCTTCAAAAAGGCAATGGATTTGTATTAAGTAAGCAAGCTGTTTTTCAAGAAGATTCTCTCATGGAAGATGTCGATGCTTTGTTTTTTGATGCCGACGGCGACAAAGACCAAGATTTGTACGTGGTGTCTGGCGGAAATGAATTTTATGACCAAATGCCTCAGCAATTCGACAGACTTTATATAAATGACGGCAAGGGAAACTTCTCAAAGTCGCTTAATTCGCTTCCCGAAATGTTCGACAATAAATCTTGCGTAAAACCTTGCGATTTTGATAATGATGGCGACATTGATTTATTTGTAGGAGGACGAGTTGTTGGATATTCTTACGGCCAATCGCCCCGCTCTTATCTTTTAGTAAATGATGGAAAAGGAAACGGTTCGTCGCCACGATTTAAAGATTTAACAACAACAATTGCTCCAGAACTTCGACTGGCAGGTATGACTACCGATGCAATTTGGGCGGACTTAGACAAAGATGGCGACCAAGACCTAACAGTTGTAGGCGATTGGATGTCGATTAAAATGTTTGAAAATGACAATGGGAAATTCAAGCAATTTGATAATAATTTAGGTGATTTTACTGGTTTTTGGCGAGGAATCACGGCGGCAGATTATGACAAAGATGGTGATATTGATTTAATAGTAGGAAACTTAGGCACAAATACCAAATTCAGAAAAGAAGAAGGTGGAAAACTAAAAATGCTCATCAAAGACATTGATGACAATAAAGCCAAAGACCATATTTTGGCATATAGCAAAAGTAATCCGAGTGGCAACGCACGTTGGTTTCCTGTCAATGGAAAGGACGAAATGGGGAAGCAAATTCCAGGCATTATCAACAGAAAATTCACTACTTATAAAGATTTTGCAGGAAAAACCATTGACGAAATTTTTACCAAAAAACAATTGGAAGATGCCGATGAAAAACTTGTCAATACTTTTGAGTCCGTTTATCTCGAAAATTTGAGTAATAAGACCTTCAAATTATCGCCTTTGCCAAATTTGGCTCAAGTTTCTAAAATTATGACCATGTTTAGCGAAGACGTTGATAATGACGGCAATATGGATGTTATTTTAGGCGGAAATTTTAGAGGAGCAAGCATGTATCAAGCTCAATATGACGCCTCCTATGGTTTAATTCTGAAAGGCAATGGTAAAGGAAACGGTTCGTCGCCTCGATTCAAAGCTATCGTTCCTACCGATAGCGGTTTCTTGCAAGAAGGTGATGTACGAGATATTAAAATCGTTAATACTCCAAAAGGAAAATTGTATTTTGTAGTTAGAAATAACGCCAAAATGCAGGTTTTTAAGAGAATCCTATAGAACCAACCCCATTTACTTCACCCTAAATCCCCTCTCTACAATGGAAGGACTTTAAGAGGTTGTTTCTGTTTTTTTTTGCTGGTAAAAAATGATACTTTTTTAACTTAATCAAGGTTGAAAAAGTGAAATTTTGCGAGCAAAATGAGCCTTTTTTGAACGAAGAGTAATTTAAAAAGGTACATTTTAAGCCAAAACCAAAAAACTTAAACAACCTCTAAAGATGAAAATCATATATTTAAACCTTTTTCTTAAGAGTTTATTCTTCATTAGTGGTATTGGGCTAATATTGTTAAGTTGTAAACCCAATGATGAGGAAGAAGGCGAAAAACTAGCAAAAGTTTATTGTGCAAGTTGCCATCAGTTTCCTGAACCAAGTCTTTTGCCTAAAAATGTTTGGCAGTTTGGTACTTTGCCTAATATGGCGATTTATTTGGGTGTAAAAAGAGAAATTGTAAACCTCAAAAAACCAATTTCTGATAATATTGTTTTGCAACCAACCAACCAAATGATTGATGATAGAGATTGGGAAAAAATAAAAAAGTATTATCTGAAAAATGCTCCTGAAAAACTAAATTTGCCCAAAGCCACCGAATTGGAAGAATTGACGGGACTTTTTGAGATAAATACAATCAATGCTAAACTGCCAAAAGGGACGCTTCCAAATTTTACAGCAATTGGAATTGATACCCAAAATCAACGAATTATTGCGGGCGACCAAGCGAATAAAACACTCTGGGTAACTGACAAAAATGGAACACCTATTCAGTCGATTCAAAAACAAAATGCCATTTCAAATATTAATTTTTCGGAAGCAAAAAAGCAACAATATTTGCTTACTTACATTGGTTCAACAACTCAACCAAACCCCGAAATAAATGGTTATGCCGAGCGGTCTTCAATTACTAACAATACGTATAAAGTTGTTCAAAAGTTATTGCCAAACCTCAATCGTCCGACGCAAGTTTTAGAGGCAAACCTTGATAAAGATATTGATAATGAACTAATTAGCTGCGAATATGGCTTCATCAAAGGAAAACTAAGTGTTTGGAACAAAGACAAAAAAGGAATTTTTCAGGAACAAATTTTGAGCGAAACCGTTGGGGCAATCAAAACAATCATTGTTGATTTAGATAGTGATAAAAAATTAGATATTATCGCACAATTTGCACAAGGAGATGAGCGAATTGTATTCTATAAAAACAAAGGCAGTGTAAACGGTTCGACGCTACAATTTGAAGAAAAACAATTACTCCGATTTCCACCAAGCTATGGTTCGAGTTCGTTTGAGTTGGCAGACATGAACAATGATGGAAACTTAGATATTGTTTATACCGCTGGCGATAATGCCGACTTTTCAACAGTTTTAAAGCCTTATCATGGCATTTATATTTTTACGAATAATGGAAGTTTGAACGGTTCGTCGCTACGATTTAAACAAAGTCATTTTTTCTATCAAAATGGCTCATACCGAGCTATTCCAAGAGATTTTGATGCTGATGGAGACCTCGACTTAGCAGTCATTTCGATGTTTCCTGATGTAACAAAACGTCCCTTAGAAGGTTTTATATATCTTGAAAATGAAGGCAATAAATTTGCTCAGAAGACACTCAAAATCAATCATTTAGGGCGATGGAATGTTATGGATGCCGCCGATTTGGACAATGATGGAGATATTGATATTGTGCTGGGAAGCCACCCTGTTGCACCATTCCCCGCAGGTTTCGACCAAGCTTGGAAAGAAGGAAGTGGACTTTTGATATTGAAAAATAAGACGAAGTAGAAACTATAAACACATTTTCTCAAATCATTCTTCGAGAAAATGTGTTTTTGATTAAGTAGTTATTAATTCTCTAAATTTTTATTGCCCATTCATTTAACATTGGTCTTCCTAACATAGCATTGGCTTCTTTGTCATTCAAAAACTTTTCTTTTTTAGGATTCCATTTTAAAGAGCGATTTAAACGATAGGCAATGTTTCCAATATTACAAACAGAGGCTGTTCGGTGTCCAATTTCTACATCACAAATAGGTTTACTACGTTTACGCATCGCATCCAGAAAGTCTTTGTAATGATTTTCGCTTTTATAAACGTGTTTTTCTGTTTCTCCTATAACTTTCGTGGCAAGAGAAACAGGCGTTGTTTCAATTTTCTTGCGTTGAATTTTGATTTCACCCTCCGTTCCGATAAAATGAATGGCATTATTCCAGTCCCATTTTTCGTGCGTCATTGTAATACCATTTTCATATTTATAAGTCAAAAACGGATGTTCTTTGCCATCAGGAGCAATTACTTCAACTGGGCCACTGCTATCCATGTCTAATGCCCATTGCACAATATCAAACATGTGAGCTCCCCAATCAGTTACCATACCTCCACCAAATTCTCGGTAATTTCTCCAATTTGGAAAAACATCTTTTGATATTGGCGGAGCAAGTTCCGAGTTAAAAGGTTTAAATTCATTTGGCCCAAGCCATTTATTCCAATCCAAACCTTCTGGAATCGACTCGGCAGATAAATCATAAGGTTTTGGTGGTGGCCCAACATTTACTTTGATACTTTTCACTTCGCCAATGTAACCATTACGAATCAGTTCGGCAGCTTGTCGAAACTCAGGCCAAGAGCGTTGCATACTTCCTGTCTGAAACACTCGATTATTCTTACGGGCAGCATTCACCATCGCTCGACCTTCTTTCACGGTCAAGGCAAGTGGTTTTTCGCAATAAATGTCTTTCCCTGCTTCGGCAGCACGCACCGCCATTGCAGCATGCCAGTGGTCAGGAGCTGCAATTACAACTGCATCTACATCTTTTCGAGCTAATAATTCTCTAAAATCGGAATAAACTGGAATTGCCGAATAAGCACCTAATTGGATGTTTTTCTCATAATGGGTTTTTATTCTGTCCAAAGCTAATTGCGTTTTTGCTTGATAAACTTCACTTATGGCTACAATTCGAGCCTCATTGGTACTCAAAAATGAAGAAGTTAGTCCACGCCCTTGTTTGCCGGTTCCTATAAAACCTAATGAAATAATATCACTTGGTGCAAGGTATTTCGAGCCGTCAGGTCTTTTTCCACCAAGCACAAATCTTGGTACAATTAGAAAACTACCAACAACGGTAGCTGCTTTACCGACAAAATCTCGGCGAGTAATTTTATCATTATTTTGATTCATTGTTTTTAAGAAAATAGGGTTGAAAAAACTATAAATTAAGTTTTTATTTGCTTCATGATATTCATCAAATTTATTAAAAAAATTTAATAAATCCATAAATATTAGTTATATTAGTGCAAAAAATTATTGAAATTATACATTTTCAAAATCGGCTATTTATGACTTCTTCCAGTATCAAATGGATTATCATTTTCACAATACCGATAGTAGCTATTTTTTTATTTTTAAACTTTAAGAAAGAAAAAATAAGCTATAATGAAGATATTCGTCCTATTTTCAATAAAAAATGTATCGTTTGCCATGGTGGAGTAAAGAAAAATGGAAATTTCAGTTTACTATTTCCTGAAGAGGCATATTCAAAAGCAAAGTCAGGAAAATATGCTATTATTCCTTATGATGCCAAAAATTCAGAATTGGTCAAGCGGCTAAAAGCCCATGATGTGGAAGAACGAATGCCCAAAGAGAAAGAACCTTTGAGCGACGAAGAAATAAGCAAAATTGAACAATGGATAAATGAAGGTGCAAAATGGGAAGACCATTGGTCGTACATTAAGCCGAACAAGAATATTTCTCCCCCAAATATTGGTGAAAAATGGGCGGTCAATGGCATTGATAATTTCGTTTTTGAAAGATTAAAAAAAGAAGGTTTTAAACCTTCAGACCAAGCAGATAAAACTACTTTACTTCGCCGCTTGAGTTTAGATTTGGTTGGCTTACCTCCTTCTTCGCAAGAAACTGCCAATTTTATTAAAGATTCTTCCCCCAATGCTTACGAAAAACAGATTGATAGACTTTTAAAATCTCCTGCCTTTGGCGAACGCTGGGCGGCAATGTGGCTTGATTTGGCTCGTTATGCCGACTCGAAAGGCTACGAAAAAGACCTCGACCGAAGCATTTGGAAATACCGTGATTGGGTGATTCAGGCTTTCAACAAAGATATGCCTTTCGACCAGTTTACAGTCGAGCAATTAGCTGGTGATTTGTTGCCCCATTCTTCAAAAGAATCTACCGAAATCCTTGAAAATAGATTGATTGCGACTGCTTTTCATCGAAATACAATGGCAAACGATGAAGGTGGAACCAATGACGAAGAGTTTAGAAACATGGCATTGATTGACCGAGTTTCGACTACTATGGAGGTTTGGCAAGGCACAACAATGGCGTGTGTGCAGTGCCATAGCCACCCGTATGACCCATTTCGGCATGAAGAGTTTTATCAATTAGCTGCTTTTTTCAATAATACTCAAGACCGAGATTTGTATAACGAAAAGCCTCTTTTTAGAACATTTACCAAAGCCAAAGAGAAAGAAGTGAATCAATTGCTGACTTGGTTGCAGCAAAAACTTCCTGTGAAAGTTGATGAATCAAAAAGTATTTTACTAGATGATAAAAGGCAAAATTTTCTAAGAAAAACAGGTTTTTACCGCATAGAAGCGGAAGCATTTGATAGCACGAGTCGGCATATTGAACTTTGGAATAACCAAAAGGAAATTATGCAAACAACTGAAGGTGCTTTTACAGTTTATGAGGATATAGATTTGACCAATATCAACGAAGTAAATTACCGCTACCAAAGTGGAGCAGAAAATTCGTTTATTGAAATGCGAATTGATAAAGTTGATGGCGAATTAATAAGCAACGTTGAAACAAAATGCAGTGAAACAGAAGTTAATTCGGGTTGGTCGAGGTGGAGTGGATATGCCAATTCAACAGGAAAAGTAAAGCCAACCAAGGGGATTCATGATGTTTTCTTGGTTTATAGAAAAGGCAAAAACTTTTGGACAGATTTGATTCATTTGGATTGGATGGAATTAAAATCGACTCATTCTATTAGAAACTCTTCACCAAAAGCATTTCAAGATTCTTTAATGAAACTCGCCGAAATGGAGGCGATTCCTACACCAATTATGGCAGAAAGACCTGCGTCAAGGGCAAGAAAAATGCACGTTTTCACAAGAGGAAATTGGCTATTAAAAGGCAATGAAGTACAACCAAATGTACCAAAATCATTGCCAAAAATACAAAATGCCAACAAAACTCGCCTTGATTTAGCCAAATGGTTGGTCAGTCAAGAAAACCCTTTAACGGCACGTGTTATTGTTAATCGTTTTTGGGAACAGCTTTTTGGTATCGGTTTGGTAGAATCTTTAGAGGATTTTGGCAGTATGGGAGCAAAACCAACGCATTCGGAATTATTAGATTGGCTGGCAGTCAGCTTTATGAATGAGCAAAAATGGAGCGTAAAAATGCTGTTGAAAACAATGGTGATGTCGGCAACTTACAGGCAATCGGCTATTATTTCTAAAGAATTACAAGAACACGACCCGAGAAATTTGCTTTTGGCTCGTGGGCCGAGGGTCAGACTTTCGTCCGAACAAATGCGTGACCAAGTGCTGAGTGTAAGCAATTTACTAAACTTAAAAATGTATGGTCCAAGTGTTCGTCCACCCAATCCAACCGATGGAGCTTGGCGAAGAGAATCGAAAGAAAATCAATATCGCAGAGCTATTTATACCTATTGGCGACGCACAAACCCTTATCCTTCAATGATTACTTTTGACAGTCCGCAACGAAATGTTTGTAGTTCTCGACGCATCCGAACCAACACTCCTTTACAAGCTCTGACTGCTTTGAACGATACTGTTAATTATGCCGCTGCTCAAAACATTGCCTTATTAATGGCAAAAACAAAGTCCACTAAAGTTGAAGACAAAATAAATGCTGGCTATCATTCAATTTTCCAAAAGTATCCAAATAAGCAAAAAACAATGCTTTTGACGCAGCTTTTTCAAGAAGCTTTGTTAGATTTGAAGCGTAAAAAGAAAGAAAATCCAGAATATTTTGCCTTTACGCTCACCGCCAATGCCATGATGAATTTAGACGAATTTTTAACAAAATGAAAAGAACATCCGTTTTTGAAGAGGCTTTTTTTAATGAAGCAAAATTTAATACTCGCCGTCATTTTCTCAAAAAATGTACTTCTGGTTTGGGTGGTTTAGCTATTTCATCTATTTTGGGTGGTTGTTTAGGAAACAGTGGTCATTCTATAATTGACGAAAATCCTTTTGCCGTAAAACCACCACATTTTCCTGCAAAAGCTAAGAATATTATTTTTCTTCACATGGAAGGAGCTCCATCGCAATTAGAACTTTTTGATTATAAACCTGAATTAGCAAAATTGGATGGACAACTTTGTCCCCAATCACTTTTGGAAGGAAAACGTTTTGCGTTTATTAAAGGTGTGCCTAAAATGCTCGGCCCACAGGCAAGTTTTCAGCAATATGGGCAATCGGGAGCTTGGTTTTCTGACTATTTTCAGCATTTGCCACAATTAGCCGATGAGCTGACTTTCTTGAAAGCCATGCACACCGACGAGTTTAATCATGCCCCTGCACAGTTATTTATGCACACGGGTAGTGCGAGGGTTGGGCGACCAAGTTTGGGTTCGTGGATAACTTATGGTTTAGGTTCTGAAAATCAGAATATGCCTGCATACATGGTTTTAGTTTCTGGTTCGGAGCCAAGTGCAGGAAAATATTTGTGGGGAAATGGCTTTTTGCCTTCGGTTTATCAAGGTGTGCAGTGCCGTTCGAAGGGCGACCCAGTTTTGTATATCAATAATCCTGGTGAAATTGATTCGTTGATGCGACAAAAATCTATCGAAACGATTAATAAAATCAATGAATTGACTTACGATGAAATTGGCGACCCAGAAACTCTGACACGCATTTCGCAGTACGAAATGGCATTCAGAATGCAAACCGAAGTGCCTGAAACAATGGATATTTCGGACGAACCAGACTATATTCATGAAATGTATTGTACAGAAAAAGGAAAGGCGACTTTTGCCAATAATTGCCTTTTAGCGAGAAAATTGATTGAAAAAGGCGTGCGTGTAGTGCAGCTTTTCGACCGCCGCTGGGACAATCACGGCACAGATGCAGGCAGTGGCGTAGATATTGGTTTACGCAGAAATGTACAATATGTCGATAAAGCAATCACGGCATTAATCAAAGATTTGAAACAAAGAGGTTTGCTCGACGAAACGCTCATTGTTTGGGGCGGAGAGTTTGGCAGAACGCCCATGATGGAAAACCGTGCGGGCGATAATAATACGCCTTTCAAGGGTCGAGACCACCATGTTGATGCTTTTACGATGTTTATGGCAGGTGCAGGAATTAAAAAAGGCTATTCGCACGGCGAAACTGACGAAATTGGCTATTATGGCATCAAAGGAAAAACGCATATCCATGATTTACAGGCAACCATTATGCACATCATGGGCTTTGACCACGAAAAATTCACCTTTCCTTTTCAAGGTAGAAATTTTAGATTGACTGATGTAAGTGGGAAGGTTATTAGGGAGATTTTGTAGGGAAAATCTTTTCATCTTAATTTTAGTAAATAATAATGAGAGTTTTGGCTGATTGTTTTAATCAGTCGGTGTGTCAGCCGTTTTTAAAACGGCATCAGAGAATAGGCTTTGCGTAATGCTTAAAAATAATTTTCAACAGCAAAGCGATATTGGTTGATGAATATTTCTTTGAAGGCGGAGATGTTATTAAGCTCATAAAAAAGTAGCACCGCTTTTTTATATTCAGCAGGATTTACGCTTCGGTATGACAAAGGGCATGCATTCGAATTCATCAAAATGGCATTTCCTGTTAAGCGGGCTGTACGTTTGTTTCCATCTTCAAAAGGTTGAATATAACTCACCAAAAGAATAGACAAAAATGCTTTTTCAAAAACATTCTCTTTGTTATTTATCAATTCACAAAGTTTCGCTAAGGCTTCTTCTATAATAAACTCATTGTCGGGCGGCAAGTATTTTGTACCTGTAATACGCACCATTCTTTTTCGTGGATTTTTTAAAATCCCCATTTTCTGAGTAACCAAAGTGTGTATGTCTATTATTTTGGCAATGCTTAACTGTTCATATAAATCACGGTTTTGATAAGTATATTCAATGACTATTTTATGATTGAGCAGCATCTGAGCTTCTTCTTTGGTATGCAAAGCTGACTCAATATTAAATTTAAGAAGTTGTTCGGTATCTAATAAATCATAAGTGTTTCCTTCTATTTGCGACGATTTCCAAGACAATTCTATCATCAATCGCTCAAATTCTTTTCTAAATTGTCCTTCCGTGAGGTTTTTGACTTTATCTTGAAATTGTTTACTAATCGAATTTAACAATTTCATTTCTTGCTCACTAAATATTTGAACATCTCGGATTTGGTCAAATACATTGATATTAAATCTTTCGATAATTTTTCTTTCATCAACGTCCAAATTAAAAAACGATTCAATATTAATTGGGAAAGTTAATAAATTTTCAAAGCTAATGACATATTTCAGACTTGGACCATTGCCAATTGTTTGAATTATTTGGGTTTCCTTTAATTTTGCAAGCTCCCTGTTGAGGGTTGGTACAGAAATATTTTCATCTAAAATACCAAGTATTTCTGAGATACCAATTGGGCTGTTTTGTAAAATAATTCCTACAATTTTGTGTTGTCTTAATGCTTTCATTTTTTTTAATAATTCTATCACAAATATAGTAATATCCTATCAAGTTGATAGAAATATTTAATAAATTGATAGGATTAGTCTCTTTGCAGAGTACAAACCTTAGACTATTTGATGTTTCGGAAAAAGTTATTTGGGTGTAATTAAGTCAAATTACTCTTCCAACCAAGGCAATTGTTTCCAATAAGCAGAGCCTTCATTTGTTTGATTAACACCTTTGGTGATTTGTTTATGCCAATTTTCAGTAAAAATCATCATTCAAAAGCTGAATTTTATACATTTTAGCAATATTAAAACAAAACACCCCGAAATCTCGACATTTAGTCAGTTCTCGGGGTGCTTTACTACAAAATACTATTACAGTTACTTGATATTCAAGACGACTCTAATTTTCAGTATTTGCATTTTTGTATAAATAGAATCTTCAGAAAAATTAGAATCTAAAGTGCGAGAATGCTTTGTTAGCTTCTGCCATTCTGTGCGTATCATCTTTTTTCTTCACGGCTGCACCTTCACCTTTGGCAGCGGCGATAATCTCACCTGCCAAACGCTCAGTCATGGTTTTTTCACCACGCTTACGTGAATAACTGATTAACCATTTCATACCTACCGACTGTTTACGGTCAGCACGTACTTCTTGTGGTACTTGGAAAGTAGCTCCACCTACACGGCGGCTCTTTACCTCAACAGTTGGCATAACATTAGCCAATGCTTTTTTCCACAATTCAAGTCCATTTTCTTTCGTACGAGCTTCAACTAATTCTAAAGCACCGTAGAATATGCTGTATGAGGTACTTTTCTTCCCGTCATACATTAAATTATTTACAAATTTTGTTACGGTTACATCTCTGAACTTTGGATCAGGAAGGACATACCGCTTTTTTGGTTTTGATTTTCTCATTTTTTAAAATAAATAAGGTTTCGTTTTTAGAAAACTAATTCACCTTGTTTCGAATACTTTCAGAATCAAGATTACTACCCTGTTGCTAAGTTATTTAGGAATTAACCGAAAACTTTCAACTGGAAATTACTTTTTCTTACCGCCGCCTTTGCCTTTTACTGGTGCTGCAACTTGACCTGGTTTAGGACGTTTTGTACCATACTTTGAACGGCTCTGCTTGCGACTTGCCACACCTGCGGTATCTAATGCACCACGAACAATGTGATAACGTACACCGGGAAGGTCTTTCACACGACCACCACGAATCAATACGATTGAGTGTTCTTGTAAGTTGTGTCCTTCACCTGGGATGTAGGCGTTGACTTCTTTTTGATTTGTTAAGCGAACACGAGCAACTTTACGAAGTGCTGAGTTAGGCTTTTTGGGGGTCGTAGTATAAACACGAGTACAAACGCCACGACGCTGCGGACATGAATCCAAAGCGGGTGACTTAGACTTCCAAGTCATTTGTTCTCTGCCGTTTCTTACTAACTGCTGTATAGTAGGCATTTTGTTAAAAAATTGTTTTCGTTAAGACACTAATTTCCAATTAGGGCTGCAAAGGTACGATTTTTATTATGAAAAGAAAAAGAGTTTTGGAAGATATTATTGATTTATTGAAATCTTGCGATATAGCTAACTAATATTATTGAAAAACAGGGTTTGAGCCTTGTTTATTACGATTTTCGCAGGCTCATTTTTTCTTCGTCAGTCAAAATAATATGTTTACTTTTACGTCGCATTAAACAAAGTTAAAACAAAACCCAACTAATTTTGTCCAAATACTTAACTTATCATACTTTTTAAATCACAACCAAAAAAAATCTCTTTCACCACATCGACGTTCTAATTTAGAACTTTGTAATTTTTTAAACCAAAACTTTGTGCCTTTAATATCGAAATGAATACTGAATTTACAATAATAATTTTAGCTTTCAACGAAGAGCAACATCTTCCACGTTTGCTTGAGTCAATCAAAGAACTCAATACCCAGATCTGTATTTTAGATTCGGGAAGTACCGACCGAACGCTCGAAATTGCGTCAAGCTATGGGGCTACAGTCAAATATAATAAGTTTGAAAATCACCCAAAACAATGGGATTTTGCTCTGAAAAACTTCATCGTGAAAACACCTTGGACAATCGGACTTGATTCTGACCATATTGTTTTGCCCGAATTATTAGAAATATTGAAGCATTTCAAAGATTCAAACACCCCTGCCGATGTAAATGGTATTTTCTTCAATCGTAAAAATTATTTCAAAGGTCGCTGGCTTAAACATGGTGGATATTTCCCGAAATACCTGATGAAAATGTTCCGCACAAGTGTAGGTTTTTCAGATTTGAACGAAAACATGGATCACCGTTTTGTGGCAAAAGGCAAAAATATTGTTTGGGACAAAGGCTATCTGAAAGAAGAAAACCTCAAAGAAAATCGAATTAGTTTTTGGATTGAAAAACATAACAGGTATAGCGACCAAATGGCAAAAGAGGAAGTTGAACGAAAAAAGCAATTACGTAATCAAACTATCCAACCTAAATTCTTTGGAAATCCTGACCAACGCAGTGCTTTTTTAAAGAAAATTTGGTGGGGAATGCCGCTCTTTGTTCGTCCTTTTATTTACTTTTTTCATAGATATTTTATTCAACTCGGTTTTTTAGATGGAAAAGAAGGTTTAATTTTTCATTTCTTGCAAGCACTTTGGTTTAGATTTGTGGTTGATGTGAAGATTTTTGAGATTGAAAATGAAGAGAAACAAAAAAATGCTTTGAATATATGAGCAAATCATCAATTAGTATTCTTGGCTGTGGATGGCTTGGTTTACCTCTCGGAAAATTTTTTTCTGAAAAAGGTTTTATTGTAAAAGGTAGCACCACAAAACTTGATAAATTAGAGATTTTGAAAGCTAATAGCATTCAACCTTTTTTGTTGCAACTTAATCCACAAGTTGTGGGTGAAAATGTGGATAACTTGCTTAATACGAATACTTTAGTAATAAACATTCCACCAAGAATCAGTTTACAAAAAATTGATGTTCACGTAGAGCAAATTTCTAATTTGTTACTAAATATAAAAAAGTCGTCAATAAAAAACATCATTTATATAAGTTCAACTTCAGTCTATCCAGAATTAAATCGAGAAATTTTTGAGGACGAAGTTACAACACCTGAGCAGTCAGCAAGCCCGACGATGCTAAAAGCAGAGAATTTGTTGAAGGAATTTTGCGAATTCTCATCAATCAATTTAACCATCTTACGCTGCGGTGGACTGATGGGTTATGACCGAATTCCTGCAAAATATTTTTCGGGTTGGAAAGGTTTAACAACAGGCGATATTCAAGTAAATTATATACACCGAGATGATGTCATAAAAACTATCGAAACAATTATTGACAATGATATTTGGAATGAAACCTTCAATATCGTTTCGCCAATTCACCCAATAAGAAAAGAAATTTATGCAAAAAATTGCGAAGAATTAGGTTTTGAAATGCCCGAATTTGTAACACCTTTAGAAGTACAGCCTTTTAAAATCATCAGCCCTAAAAAATGGATGGAAAGTTCAAAATATACCTTTATTTACGAAAATCCGCTTGATTATTATTACAAAAGAGACAATTAGTTATTGATGACTATGAAAAACACGGCGGTGTTCTTTCCAATTTATCCAATATGCCGAGGCCATAATTAAAGCTCCAGTTACATTAAAGATGATTTCATAAGTGCCTTTTGCCAAAAACAAGCCCGTAAAGCTGAAACACAAAGCAATAGCAAGAAGCGTAAGTGGCAAAATATTATGATGATTTCGGTAATCTTTCACCAACAAAAAAACAGCTAAAACAGCACTAATCCCTATTAAATAGACCTCCGAACGCTCACTAATAAAGCTACCACCCAAAAACGGAAGAGCAGTTATCACAAAAGGCATTGCGATACAATGAATCGTACACAGAATTGACAGCCACAAGCCTACTTTATTAAGTGTATGATAATGTGTGATTATTTTTCGCATAGAAAAACTGAAATTGTGCTTGTATTTACAACAATGATGCAAAGATAGAACAAATATGCAACATCATTGCAAATGTTTTGGTTCAAGAAAGAAAATATTTAGTCAAAAAAAATGACAACTTTTTAGGGTTGTCATTTTTATCAAAATCTATTTATTTTGCTTTTTTACTGCTAAGTCGCTGTGAACATCTATTTTATAAGTACATCAAAGGGCATTCTTGCTTGAATTTTATCTAAGTTTTGAAGGTTTTTCAATTGTTTGGCATAAGGAGCAAAATCGCCGAGATAGGCTTTGAGTTTTACTTCTTCTTGGTCATTTCCGAATTTCTCCACAATTGTTTCAAAACTTGACTTTTTGATTGGAAAATATTTCACTCGATAGTCACCTTCTTTCAATTTTGCTTTTTTTGCGGCAACAGCAATAGCAACATCAATTCCACCCAAAATATCAACCAAACCATTTGCTTTGCCCTGACTTCCTGTCCAGACTCTACCACCTGCAAGCGATTTTAGTTTTTCGATACTCATGTGTCTTCCTTTGGCAGCTTTCGAAGTAAAGTTTTCGTAACCTTTATTTACGCCATTTTGAATCATATTTTTCTCGGCATCATTCATGGTTCGAGTTGCCGATGGCGAATTGGCATATTTGTGAGAGACAACTCCATCAAAAGTTACACCTAATTTTTCATTCATTAATTTCTCAACGTTAAAAATTACACCAAAAATACCTATTGAACCCGTAAGTGTAGTTGGCTGTGCCACGATAGTATCGCAAGCCATTGCCATAAAATATCCACCTGATGCTGCATAATCGCCCATTGAAGCAATAACTGGTTTTACTTTTTTCGTCAATTCTACTTCTCTCCACATCACGTCAGATGCCAAAGCACTTCCTCCACCCGAGTTGATACGCAATACAATTGCTTTAATTTTTGAATCTTTACGTGCTTTTTGAAGTTCTTTTACGATTTTTTCTGAGCCAATATTATCTCCATTTCCATCGCCCGAAACAATATCACCCTCGCCAACAATAACCGCAATTCGATTAGAGTTATCACCTTCTTTTACTAATTTATCAGCTTTTAGGTATTTATTTAGGCCAATATATTCTATTTTCTTATCATCTTTAAGACCTAATGTTTTGTGCAAAGCACTCTCAAATTCGTCCCAATAGCCAATATTTGTAATCAGTTTATATTTTACAGCGTCTGCAGGCTCTTGAATCAAAGCATTTTCCAGAATATTATTCAAGTCAGCCATCGAAATTTGACGAGCTTGTGCAATTTCTCCATAAAAGTTATTTGCCATATCAGTGATAAACGACTGTGTTTGCTCACGACTATAATCACTCATTTTATCAAGAATGAGTGGCTCGACAGCACTTTTATAGTCACCTACTTTGAAAATCTCAGGTTTCACACCAATTTTCTGAAATAAGCCTTTCATAAAAGGATATTCGGCACTCAAACCATTAAAATCTAATCCACCGTTGGGCGTAATATAGCTTTTGTCGGCAACTGAACAAAGGTAAATTGCTCCTTCGGTCATTGTTTCGCCATAAGAATAGATAAATTTCTTCGATTTTTTGAAATCCAATAAATATTCTCTTACTTCTTTCAAAGTTGCCAAGCCCCCCATCGGGTATTCAGCTTTTAGATATATTCCCTTGATATTCGGGTCAATTTTGGCATTAGCAAGAGCTTCTTTTATTTGTGGTAAGCTAATTTGTCCAGGAGAATTACCGCCTGATAAAATTTCTGTAAAAGGGTCTTCATCGGCAGCATTTTCTCGAATAACCTGATTCAAATCAAGCTTCAAAACTGAGTTTGATGACACCCTTGTTTTGGTGTCTGAACTCGACATTGCTGTACCAATTCCTATCAAAATAAAGAAGCTAAGAATACTGAAAAGAAAGATTCCTACAATGGTTGCAGATACGTATTTCAAAAATTGTAACATATACGGTTATAGTTTAGTTTTTTTTGACTACAAAAATATATGTAGATACAGTAATTTTTTTAAATTGTTTGATAAAAGGGGAAAATAAGTTATAAGTTCTGAATTATGAGTGCCGAGTTTTTTTTTAGTTCTAAATTCGGAACTCTTTAAAGTTTTTCTGCAATTTTTCGGTCATTCGATAAACGAGGAACTTTGTTTTGCCCACCCAATTTTCCTTGTGAACGCATATAATTAATAAAAGCATTTTTTTGAAGTGGTGTAATGACTAATTTTTTCAAAATATTACCTACAATCAAATCATCATAATAGACATTGAGTTCAGTCATATTTTTGTCCAAATTATTACTAAATTGCTCCATATCATTAGGCGGAATGGCAAACTCAACAAGCCATTCGTGGTATGGCAAACCTTCTTTTGGTGCAACCATCGGTGCAACTGTAAATTCTATAATTTCTACTTCTGGGTGTCGTTGACAAGCATATTTCATTGCCTTTTCTACTTCTTCTCCAATAACGTGTTCGCCGAAAGCCGAGATAAAATGCTTGATTCTTCCCGATACAACAATCCGATAAGGATTAAGTGAAACAAACTTCACGGTGTCGCCAATCGAATAACCCCAAAGTCCAGCATTATTATTAATAATAAGTGCATAATTTTTACCAAGTTCTACTTGTTCGATGCTCAAACGAGTAGGATTTACATTAAAAAACTCATCGGCTGGAATAAATTCATAGAAAATACCTGTATTCAACAAAAGTAACATTCCTTCCTCTCGTTGCGAATCTTGGTAAGCAAAAAAGCCTTCTGAGGCAGGAAAAAGCTCAATCGAATCTATTTTTTTGCCAATAGATTCAAATAATTTCGCTCGGTAAGGTTCAAAATTTACCCCGCCATAAACAAACAAATCGAAGTCTGGAAAAACATCTTTTATTTTCTTCCCTGTCCGTGCTTGAATTCTGTCGAAATACATTTGTACCCACGGCGGAATCCCCGAAATCAAGCCCATCGGTTGGTCAATCGTCTCATCTATGATTTTTTCGAGTTTGGTTTCCCAATCTTCAATACAATTTGTTTCGTAGGAAGGTAAACGATTGGCTTGCAAATAGGCGGGTACATGATGCGTAGAAATTCCCGAAAGTCGCCCTGTCTTAATTCCTTCGGTTTCGTGCAGTTCGGGACTGCCCGAGAGAAAAATAAGTTTGTTATCTAAAAATTTTGCCTTACCAGTTTCGTTGATATAGTTAAGTAAAGCATTTCGAGCAGAATCAATGTGGTTATGAATAGAATCTTTGGAGATAGGAATATATTTTGTTCCAGAAGTTGTTCCAGACGTTTTGGCAAAATATAAAGGTTTCCCTTCCCAAAGAATATTTTCTTTTCCTTCAAGGATTTGATTAATGTACGGAGTCAAATCTTCGTAATCACGAATGGGAATTGCTTGTTTAAAATCTTCGTAAGTACGAATATCTTTGAAACAATGATTTTTGCCAAAAACTGTGTTAACGGCTTGACTAACAAGCTGTTGTCGCCATTCCGTTTGTACTTCTGCCGAGCGAATTACCCACTTTTTTTGTTGAGCAACAATGTATGCAGCAATTGGTTTACTAAGTATCGAACGAATTCCCATTTTCAGTAAAAAATTATAAACGTCTATTTATAAAGTGATAGGTTATATACAGCAAAGAAGCGATGATTTAGGGCAAAGGTAATAGTTTTTTTACTACTCTCTCAATTCATAAGTCGAACCTATATATAAACGTATATATAGAGCCTAAAAAGTTAAATACTTTTTTCTTTTTTAATACTTTTTCAAATTTTTAGGGATGTTTTGCAAATAATAGTTGTAAATTTGCGGGCAAATCAATTTTTTTAACCCATAAAGCTCAAAATGGCTGGATTGTTTAACTTCCTCACGAGTGACATCGCGATTGACTTGGGTACGGCAAATACCCTTATTATCTACAAAGATCAAATCGTTGTAGACGAACCCTCTATTATTGCTTTGGATAAAATTACCGGAAAAGTGTTAGCGATAGGACACAAAGCAATGCAAATGCATGAAAAAACTAACGAGAATATAAAGACTATTCGTCCACTCAAAGATGGTGTAATTGCTGACTTTACTGCCGCCGAATTGATGATTCGTGGCATGATTAAGATGATTGAGACTGGTCGTAGTTGGTTTTTTTCTCCTTCACACCGAATGGTTATTTGTATTCCATCGGGTATCACCGAAGTTGAGAAACGTGCGGTAAAAGATTCAGCTGAACACGCTGGTGCGAAAGAAGTTTATATGGTGCATGAGCCAATTGCTGCGGCTATTGGTATTGGTATTGATATTGAGCAGCCTAATGGCTCAATGATTGCAGATATTGGTGGTGGTACTACTGAGATTGCTGTTATTGCCCTTTCGGGTATTGTTTGTGAAGCATCGGTGCGTATCGCTGGAGATTTATTTACGAGAGATATTGTTGATTATATGCGTCGTGAGCACAACTTGCTTATTGGCGAGCGTTCGGCAGAATTTATCAAGATTCAAGTAGGTGCTGCTTTGCCAGACTTAGACAATCCTCCTGCTGATATTGAAATTCGTGGTCGTGATTTAATGACGGGTATCCCGAAAGAAATAAAAGTTACTTACAGTGAAATTGCATACGCTCTTGACAAATCAATTTCGAAAATTGAAGAAGCCATCATGCGTGCCTTAGAAATGTCGCCACCAGAACTTTCTGCCGATATTTATGAAAACGGTATTTATTTGACAGGCGGTGGAGCATTGCTTCATGGCTTAGACAAACGTTTGGCTATTAAAACAAAATTACCAATTCATGTTGCCGACGACCCGCTTCGTGCCGTTGTTCGTGGAACAGGGGAGATACTGAAAAATATTGAAAAATATAGAGCTGTTATTGTTCAATAGTTTTTTCGAGATGTGAATTATGAATTATAAGTTAAAAGCGAGTCTGTCGCTAAGGTTATGAGATATATTTATGTTAAATCTCATAATTCACAATTTATAATTCATAATTCATAACTCTACATTCATAACTCAAAAATAATGTCGCAACTCTTCCGACTTATATTTCGAATACGAAATTTTCTTTTATTTGTCATATTAGAAATTATCAGTTTTTGGTTGATTGTAAAAAACAACCTTTACTGGGACGTGTCTTTTTTTAATACATCCAACTACTATGCCGCCAAAACACTTGAGAGTTCAAATTATGTAAAAAACTACATGAACTTAGGAAGTGTGAATGACCAACTGATAGCTGAGAATGCTCAATTGAAAAAAATTGTGGTGTCAATGCAGCAGGGTAAAAGTCGTGAAGGTGATTACTACAAAGTTGATTCGATTTTTGCCAAGCGATTTGTATTCAAGGTAGCAAAAGTTGTCAATAATACAGTAAACTTAACAAACAACTATCTTACTCTCGATAAAGGAACGTTAGATGGTATTGAACCAGGAATGGGTGTGATTTGTCCACAAGGCGTTGTTGGTCAAGTTATGTCATGTTCAGACCATTTTTCTCGTGTCTATTCTATCCTTCATGCAAATTTCAACGTTTCGACAGAGGTAAAGAATCAAATTCTCCGCACCAAAAACGATAAAGCATTAGGAATTGCAAAGTGGGGCGGATTAAATCCAAGAGTAATTGATTTGACTACGATTGACCGCTTTAAGCCCATCAAACAAGGGGATTCGGTGATTACTTCCGAGCAAAATGTTATTTTTCCTTCGGGAACTATGCTTGGTAAGATTCGTAAGTTGAGTGCCAAACAAGACCAAGCTTTTTTTGATATTGAGGTTGAATTGGCAACCGATTTTCAGAACTTGTCTTATGTTTATATTGTAAATAATAAGCTCAAAAAAGAACAAGAATTAATAGAGCAAGCAACTACCGAAATTAAAAAATGAATTCTCAAACTGTCATAAGATTAGTGCTGACCTTCGTCATTTATTTGATTTTGCAAATTGTAGTTATTCGCAATTTTGTATTTTTCGATGTGGCGTTTTGTTTTGTTTATATTGCCTGTATATTATTATTACCCGATGAAATTGCTCCTATTTGGGTTATTCTGATAAGTTTTTTAATTGGACTTTTGGTAGACATATTTTATAATACCGCAGGAATTCATGCTTCAGCAAGTGTGCTGATTGGTTTTTTTAGAAGCTATATAATCAAATTCTTATTTCCGACCAAAGGTGTCGAAAATGAAATTGTTATCACTCTCAAAGATATGGGTGCAGAACGATTCGTGCGTTATGTTGCCGTGCTTACATTAATACATCACTCGACCTTGTTTTTTGTAGAAGCGGGGGGCTTTCAATTTTTCCTAATTACTATTTTGAAAATTATTTGTAGCGTAGTTTTTACTACATTTATGATTATAATTTTGCAATACGTACGGGGAAATTAACTTAATTATCAATTAACAATTACCGATGAATTTGTCTAAATTCTCGTTAATTTGTCGGGCTTTGTCATGAAATTTAAAATATCTTTCCTTCCATATATTTGTGGTTTTTGCTTGTTTTTTACCTATTCACTTTTCTTAGTTTCTTGTAAAAAAAGCACTTCTACTGGCTCTACTGCCATTGCAGAGATTGATAGCGTTGCTGTAAAAAAAGAGGAAGTACGCATCAAAAAAGAAATAAATGCCGACCAAAAAGCAATTCTAATCGAGCAAGTTATTCAGAAAAAAATAGCCGAAGGTTTCAACGGAAATGTTTTAATTGCCCAAAAAGGGGTTGTCGTTTACCAAAAGTCTTATGGTTTTGCTGATTTTAAAGATACAATCAGAAATAATATTCAATCAAAGTTTCAATTAGCTTCTCTTTCAAAAACATTTACAGCAGTTGCTATAATGAAACTCGCCGAGCAAGGAAAAATCGGATTAGATTATACAGTAAAAGACTATTTTCCAAATTTTCCTTATGATGGTATCACAATTCGGAGTTTACTTTGTCATCGTTCGGGCCTACCATTTTATCAATATACTTTCGACAAGACAGTTCGGGAAACAAAAGTTTATCCAACCAATCAACAAATGATGGAGTGGTTTGCTACTACACAGCCAACACCTAAAATGTTTAATCAACCCGACCACTATTTCGGTTATAATAACACCAATTTTGCGATTTTAGCAGCTCTTGTAGAAAAGGTTTCGGGTAAAGATTTTGACGAATATATGCGAGAAAACCTTTTCAAACCTGCTGGAATGAAAAACTCATTTATCGTAACAACCAAAAATGATTCTATCAATATAAATCGCACTTATGGTTATCAGTTTGGGCAGCGTTTACCAAAAGATTATTACGATAATATTACGGGCGATAAGGGCGTTTACTCGACTACAGGAGATTTGTTTAATTGGTACAAAGCCTTAAAGAATAATACAATTATTAATAAAGAATCTTTTCGGGAAATGATTACACCACGTAGTTTTGAGTTTCCTGGACTAAGAAATTATGGTTATGGTTTTCGCCTTTGGGTCGATTCTAAGCAGCAAACCGAATATGTATATCATACAGGTTGGTGGAAAGGCTATAATACCATCATGTTTTTTGACCTACGAGAAGACTTTGTCATCATTCTAATAAATAATCGCTACAACCGCTCGGTTTATAACGTAAAAAGCCTCATTGACATCATGCACGGAGGCAATCGCAGCTCTACTATGGAAGAGAGCATTTTAGATGAGTAGATTTTCTTGAATTTTTAAAAAAAGAGGCCTTAAATTTACTTTAAGACCTCTTTTTGATTATCAAGAAACCTCCTCAAAAATAATTATCTCTATTTGCAACGCTCAACATGAATTTTGCATCTTATGTTAAGATACATCACAATTATGAAATCTTAACAAACTCATTTTATGAAAAAGCTATTCTCATTTTTTATTTTAAGTCTATTTATTATCAATTCTTCTTTTGCACAAGAAAAAGAAATACCTTATTTCGTAAAAACTTACAAATCTTCGGAAATGAAAAACCTTTATGTTCGCACTTCGGGAGGTGGAATTTCGGTTGTAGGTATGGCAGGTGATGAAGCTCGTGTTGAAATTTATGTAAAAGCCAACAACTGGAAAGGTAAGCAACTCAGTAAAGAAGAAATTGAAGACCGCCTAAAAGACTATCAATTAAGTATAAAAAAAGAAGGTGAAACCATTAATTGTATTGCCAAGCGAAAAGATGAAGCCGATTGGACTGATTGGAAAAATGGTTTAAATATTTCGTTTAAAATATATTCTCCTGAAAAAATATCTACTGATTTGGTAACAAGTGGAGGCAGCATTTCACTCAAAAATATTACTGGAAACTTAGGTTTTACTACAAGTGGTGGTGGTTTGAAACTACAAAACTTAGGTGGAAATGTTAAAGGTCGTACTTCTGGTGGGGGAATAAATATTATCGGCTGCCATGATATAATTGATGTCGCTACAAGTGGTGGTGGAATTGATGCCGACAATTGCAAAGGCGATATTAAACTAAGCACATCGGGCGGAAGCTTAGACCTAAAAAACTTAGATGGCATGATAAAGGCTACCACAAGTGGTGGTGGTGTAAGAGCCGAAAACATCAAAGGTGAGTTTGTTACTTCAACTTCGGGCGGCTCGATTTACTTAGAAGACATGATGGCAAGTGTAAAAGCTTCAACTTCGGGCGGTGGCATTGATGCAGATATAAAATCACTTGGAAAATACCTTTCGCTTTCAACAAGTGCAGGAAGTATTCGTGTAAGAATGCCATTAGATAAAGGATTAAATTTAGATTTAGACGGAAATCGTGTAAAAATGCCTGAAACAAAGAATTTTAGTGGAAGAATCGACAAAGACCGTGTAAAAGGAACAATCAATGGCGGTGGAATTCCTGTAACAATGGATGCAAGCTCTGGAGGTGTTTATATCAATGAATAAGCTATAAAAACATGAAAAAACTATTAATTTTAATACTCTGTGCTTTAGTTGGAACGAAAGTTTCAGCTCAAAAAGAAGTTTCGGCAAAAGCAATTTTTGAGGCGATTGACAAAGGTCAATCTGCCGAACGCCGCCCGATTAATTATCAAGATGTTACGATTGTTGGGGATTTAGATTTAACCGAACTTTCTAACAAAAAACGCATTAAAAGAATAAAGTCAGATTACGAAGAATATAAAAGTACTGTAGAAGTACCTGTTACATTCAAAAACTGTGTTTTTCAAGGCGATTTTATTGCCTACAAAAATATTGAAGATAAAAAAAACAAGAAGGCAGGAAACGCAAATATCAATTGGAGTTTTGGGGATGGCACAACTTTTACAACTGATTTTGAGAAAAGCGTAGTTTTTGAAAATTGTACTTTTAAAGGTAAAAGCGAATTTAAATATTCAGATTTTGCTGAAAAAGCCTCTTTCGCAGGAACAAAATTTGCCCAAAGTGCTAACTTTAAATATGCCGATTTCAATCAAGAAATCATTTTTGCTAAATGCGATTTCAACGAATATGCCAATTTTAAATATTCAAAATTCAAGCAAGATGCTGATTTTTACGATGCTCGTTTCAATAATTATGCAGACTTTAAATACAGCAATTTCAATGACCGTGTAACTTTTAAAGGTTCAACTTTTAAAAACCAAGCCGATTTTAAATATGCTGATTTCAAAGAAGATACCAATTTTGACAATACAAAATTTAGTAGCGGTGTTGATTTCAAATATTCAAATGGCAAGAAATATATGAACAAGTGATTGATGGTGGTAGTTTTTTGAGTCTCTTCGACAAAAAACAAGGTAGATATAACTTTCAAAAGTTTTATCTACCTTGTTTTTTGATTCTGGGCGATAAATTTGCACAAAATCTAAATATATTTTTAATTGTACATTTACTGATTTTTCTTGCCTAAAACATAAGCCAAACCCAAGTTTGCTCGAAAAAGTCCTAAATCAAAATTCTTATTTGCATAAGGTGAAAGCTCAAAAACGATTTGAAATCTTGGAATTTTCTCTATCGGAGCTGCTCGCATACCAACATTTAAGCTGTAACCCTCTAATGCTGATTGTTTGCTTGGGTCAGTATTTAAGTAGTTTAAAAAATTAGCTTTAATGCCCGCACCCACATAAAATTTTACTCTTTCGGCTTTATTGACATTAAACATCGGTGAGATTTCGGTGCTTAACGACGAAAAATAGGTGTTTGTTTGAAAACGAAAATCAACCCAAATAGCTTTATTTGGATTAGTGGCAATCGAAAAAACAGAATTGAAAGGATAATAGGTAAAAGCTTGAGCATAAGCTGTTTTCGTAAAAACAAAGAACGAAAATATCAAAAGTAGTTTTTTTAGCATAACAATTAGGTGAGGTTTCTGGCCACAAAATTACAGGAAATCTTTTGTTTATTATGCCATTGCGTTTACCAAAGCCAGATTTTCACGAGCCTTGCTATTTTGTTCATCAACCAAGCGATTAATTTCTTTGATTACTTCAAAAAAAACAGCTAATTTTTCAGCAGGAATTTGTTCTTGAACCATTTTATTGAAGATAATTACCCCTTCACGTGAGAAATTTCTCTTTTTTCTACCTTCTTCAGTTAGAAAAACTCTTACAAAACGCTTATCATCGGCATCAATTTCTCGGTAAATCCAGCCTTTTTCTTCCAATGTTTTCAACATTCTTGTCAAGCTTCGAGGTTCCATACCAATTGAAGGGCCGATTTTCGTAGCGGGTGTCCCTTTTTCCGAGTCAATATTGAGCAAAACATAGCCAATTGCCATTGTCATTTCATTTGGATTGGCATACGCATTATACATACGTGATATAGAATGCCACGCCCATTTGATATAAAAGTCAATCGTTTTTTCTTTTTTCATTGTATTTTTTGCTACGAACTTACGCAAAAGTAACAAAAAAACAGTATGCAGGCATACTGTTAGTGTATTTTTTTGCTGAAAAAATCAAAGGTCAATTTCTGCCGATTTTGTTTTGGCGTTGAATAGGTAGGTTTTTTTATTTCCTAAATAAGTGAAATTAACTAAGTTGGTTTGGTCGTCAAACATTTCTTGCATAAGGTTATTGTAGAGAAAATAACCCTTAAAGTCTTGACTATTAGGTATTTCGACATAAATCCAAGTGGCATCACCTTCTAATTCTTTACCAATAAAATTGAGTGGTTTCTTTTGTTTTTGTGGCGAAATAATAGCAAAGTGTTGTTGAATATATTTACTCAAAACGGCATCGCTATTATCATTTTTTCCACCAATCATCACTTTCTGACCATTATTAAATTTTGTCAAAGCTGTTTCTAAATCATCAGTAAACATTCTGATACTTATTTCCAATGATTTTTCTTTTGCATTATATTGAATTTCGGTCAAAGAAGTATGGAAGGCGTGAACCGCTCCCCAACTCTCATCGATAACTGGGGAGTAAGATACGACTTCTCCCCTCCCAGTCGGTGAGGTGCCGAGGGAGAAGTTAAATACCATAAATACTAAAAAAGCAGCTAAAAACTGTATCATTTTTACTTGAATATCGCCTTAAATGTATCGTTAAAAAGAACAAGCACCATTAATGCCAGTAAAATGAATGTACCAACTTGTTGGGTGCGTTCCATGAATTTTTCTGATGGTTTGCGACGAGTTATCATTTCATATAATAAAACAATTACATGACCACCGTCTAAAGCCGGAATAGGGAGGGCATTCATAAATGCTAAACCCATTGACAATAAACCTGTTAAGCTCCAAAACCTTTCCCAATCCCATAATTTTCCGTACATTTGGGCCAATCCAACTGGACCACTTACAGCATTTCCTGCCGAAATATGTCCTTTGAAAATTCGTCCAAAACCTTGGATTTGGTTAGGAATTACCCCCAAAGCATCTTTTGCACCAGTAATGAATGATTCGCCAAACGACAAAGTACGTTTGCTTGAAACTAAGGTGGGCTCTAATTTGAAACCTATTGTGCCTTCTTTAGTAACAGTCGGATTTACTTTTAAAGTTTGATTTCCTCGCTCAACCAACAATTCAATTTTCTTGCCTGACGACTTTTTAAGTGCTTCTTGAAATGCTTGGAAATAAAGAATCGGTGTACTATCAGCTTTAATTATTTTGTCACCTTCTTTTAAACCAGCTGCTTCTGCTGGCATTCCTTTGGTAACTTCACCTACTTTAAAAGGCATAATAGGCTCCATAAATGCTTCTTTGCTTGCTACTCGGTCAATTAAGCCATTTGGTACAGGAATTTCTTTCGTTTCCCCATTACGGTCAATAGTAAAATATGTATTTTCCTGCATCAACGAAGCTCGCACATCTCCAAAGCCTTCATAGTCTTCATTGTTTACCTTAATTATTTTATCACCTGTTTTCAAGCCGATTTCTTGGGCGAGGGGGTGGGCATAAATGCCTAATTTATTAATTTCTGCTTTTGAATAATATTCTTCACCCCAATAGTATTTTACCCCCCAAAAAATCAAAATTCCGAGAATAACATTGACGATAATTCCGCCAAGCATTACAAAAAGGCGTTGCCAAGCGGGTTTTGAGCGAAATTCGTAAGGCTCAGGTACAGAAGAAAGTTGCGAAGCATCTTTGGTTTCGTCAATCATTCCTGCAATGTCCACATAGCCACCCAACGGAAACCAACCTAAACCATATTCAGTATCGCCTTTTTTTATTTTCCACAAAGCAAAATTTAATACGTTGGGTAAAGGAAAAAGGAAATCGAAGAAAATATAAAATTTATTGACCCTAATACCGAAGATACGAGCAAAAATAAAATGTCCAAATTCGTGTAATCCGACTAAAATAGTCAATGCCAGCAAAAGCTGACCAATCATTGTTAAAATTGCCATTAGTAAACTGATTTGTTTTTAAAATCAAAAGTTTTAATTGTAAAAAAATAGTGTTATTTTTTATTTATTCCCCCCTCTTTTTTCAAAAAGGTGGAATTTACTTTTTAGTAACAAACTATCGTCTGTGAACTATTCCAAAATCACTGTTCCTTCCAAATAATCGGCAGCTATATTTGGGTCATTTACCGACCACATTCCTACATACGAACCATAGGGAAACAAAAAACGATTGTCATTCATCGAAAATAAAATCTTTTTTCGGTAGTCTGCCAAAGTTTCCATCCCATTCTGCAAACGTAATTCATTGATTCTTTGTTCATCTACCTTCTCAATTTGTCTAAAAACCCATTTATTGAGTTTCGAAGCAAACGATTTTCCTTGCATCGCTAACGATTCGTCGGTTAATATTTTGAAAACGTGTCGGGCAAAAAATTCGTCATTCCCATTGATAGTTGCCATAATATGCGTAGCCGTGTGTGGCGAAACTTTTCCATCTCTGACTGCATTCATCAAATGGTTTGAAAAATTAATTGTTTGTTTATCAATAGTTTGTCGACGAATAATGGTATAAAAAGGATATTGAATCACGGGTATTCCGCTTTCGCCACTACCAATCACATCTTCATTAGGAAAACCATAACGTGCAATCAAATAATCTAATTCGGTGGCATTTTGTTTATCAATCTTCACAATTGTATCCGCAAAGGCTACTGCATCTCGTACTCTAAACCATTGGTCACGGTCTACTATTTTTGCCAACTTTTCTTTTAAACTTTTATCAATTTTTTGTTCAAACTCTCGTTTTTTTACCAAATATTCTTTTTCAAAATTTCGCCAGTTCGGGTCTTGTTGAATGCCCATAAAAGCAGTTTCATTTTTAATAAAATCAAGGCTGATGCCTTTCGCTGCTACTTCTATTAGATATTTGTAAGTATTAGTTGCATCGCCGATATATGTTGCACACACAGCCGCATTGAAATAATCTTTCATATATCCTTTTGCAAGTGAAAAGGCTTTTTGGTATTGGTCGAGAGCATCTTTATATTTGCCATCAATAACCAAAATTTCTGCCTTATTGATTAGCGGATGGTAAGTTTTAACATAATTTATATCTTGTGCAAAAGTCTGTTGAGCAATAAAACTTAATATCAAAAGAACCAAACACTTCATAGAATTCATTATTGTTATTTTATCATTAACGAAAATACCTTCAAAATTAGCATAACTTTCAACGAAAAGAACGAATTCTAAGCAAAACTTTGTTAGTTTAATTAAAGATAAGAGATTTTAGATATAAGATTCGGGACAGGATTTTAAACCCAACTAAGTTTTTATGAATTCGATAAAGTACGATATAATCATTATTGGTGGCGGCCCAATTGGCTTGGCTTGTGGCATTGAAGCTCAAAAAGCTGGACTAAATTATTTAATTTTAGAAAAAGGTTGCTTGGTAAATTCGCTTTATAACTACCCTGTAAATATGACTTTTTTCAGTACATCAGAGCGTTTAGAAATTGGAGATGTGCCTTTTGTATCGAATAATGCCAAGCCAACTCGCAACGAAGCTCTGGAATATTATCGCCGTGTTACGATTCATAAACGCTTGAATATCAGGCTCTTTGAAGAGGTTTTGGAAGTGAAAAGTGAAGGTTTTGAATTGTATAAAATCAAAACAAATAAGAGTGAATACTTCACCGCAAATATTGTAATCGCTTCGGGATTTTATGATATTCCGCAAAAATTAGGCGTAAAAGGTGAGGATTTGCCTAAAGTAACTCATTATTATAAAGACCCACATTTTTATGCTTTTCAGAAAGTTTTGGTTGTTGGAGCAAATAACTCGGCAGTAGATGCGGCTCTCGAAACGTGGCGAAAAGGGGCTGATGTGACAATGATCATTAGAGGTGATGAAATTGGTAGCAGAGTGAAATATTGGGCAAAACCCGACATCGAAAATCGAATAAAAGATGGTTCGATAAAAGCATATTTTAATTCAGAAATTGCAGAAATAACTGATAATCAAGTAATTATAAAAACACCCAAAGGTATAGAAACTGTAGAAAATGATTGGGTGATTTCGATGACTGGCTATCAGCCAAACTTGAACTTTCTGAAAAAAGTTGGTATTTATCTTTCTCAAGATGAAATCATGAAGCCCCAATATGATGAAAATAGCATGGAAACCAATTTGAAAAATGTCTATTTGGCAGGAGTGATTTGTGGAGGACTCAACACGCACAGTTTATTTATTGAAAACTCAAGAGTTCATGCTGAGCGTATTATTCAGAAGATTAAATCTAAGGAAAGATTGATTGAATAGATGGATTATGAGTGTTTCGGTATAACTTTTAGAGTCTTCAATTCATAAATCATTACACCAAGAACTAAGAAATACTCTACAAATACCAACCAAAGATTTTCTTGATAAAGGCTGGTTTGATAAGTGGCATAGCTCAAAAAAATGAGGTATGACCAAATAATCGAGTATCGGAATCTTGTAAAAATAGCGACCGCTACCAAAGTACTTGCGTACCACGGATGAACGGTTGTAGCCATCGCAAAATACAAAGTCAGCACTCCCAAAGCTCCAAGAAATAGATTTTTGTTTTTCCAAGAAATCAAGCAAATTCCTGAAAAAGTTAAAAAAGCCAATACTTTTCCAGCCGTTGCTATAATGTTATATCCAAATATTTTAAAACCAATTCCCCGAACCAAATAATAAATACTTGCATTAAACTCAAATTTTTGGAAATATAAATTGACGCTTGAAAAAAGCTTTTCGACAAGTAGTTTATCTATAAATGGCGTAAAAAACACAAATGTAATAAAACCTATAATCGAACAATAAATCAAACCTTTCTTTAAGCCTAAATGCTTAATAACCAAAGGGATAAAAATAAGTGGAAGCATTTTTGTACTTACGGCACAGGCGAAGAAAAAAGCACTAAGTAATAAATTTTTCTTGCCAATTCTATACGCTAAGAAAAGAAAAAATATCACAACAGCTTCAAAATGCAAATTGCCAGTTAGTTCTAAAATTATTAGAGGGTTGAAGGCGTATAATGACCCAACAGCCGCCGCCCATGGGGTAGCTTTTCTAAGTTCACCTTTGGTGAACTTAGTTGTATCAGAAAAAGAGTTTTTAGCTCCCCCATCGGGGGCTGTGAGTACTAACGTCCCTACCTCCGCCAATAAAATAAAAGCCCTCAACCAAACCACATTTCCAAACAAATTTCCTTGTGAAAGCCATGAAGAAATGGCAAAGATAAATTGATTTAGGGGTGGATATACGGTATAATAATTAGGTGAATTAAGGTATTGAAAAATGCCTTTATCACCGATAACCCGTTGAAAGTCAATAGATTGAACAAATTCGGAAGGAAGAATTGTATATGGGTTTAGACCATTGATTAAAAGCCGCCCGTCCCAAACAAAGCGATAAAAATCATCGGATAAGGCAGGAATCGAAAACAATAAAAGTAGTCTAAAGAAAATCCCCACAAAGATTATTTCATTAGGATTTTTGACGGCTTTTATCAAGAAAAAATAAATAACAAAAAGAGCTGAATATAAACCAAATAACTGCCCAAATGATTGACGTGAAGTAAAATATCCAAGCCAAATTAATAGGCAGGAAAAAAGGACAATTAATATTATTTGGGGAAAACTATCCCGTAGAGATTTAATATTGGTAGAAAAAAAACGCTCAAATATCTTCTCATGCCGTAGGTATGAAACTTTTTTGCTTACTGTTTCATACCTACGGCATGAAAACCCCTCTTCTTTTAACATTCTTCTACCGATATTTTATTCCTACGGAATACTAGACAATTTGTAAAATTGTCGTACAAATTATTTCAAAACCAAAGCTACAACTTTTGGCTGAACAATCGAAAAATCAGTTACTTTTCCTAAACCTGAATACTTAACACGAAAGCCCTTGTTTTCGAGAATGTAAATGGCATCTCGAAGGGTCATTCCAGCTAAGTTTGGCAAATCTTTATCAGTATCTTCTATTTTTCTCCATGCAACCGAACTTCCTTTTTTTGTAGCCTTCACCCACCCTGCCGTGTTTGGAGCATTTTGTAATCCCAATTCTTCGCTTACTGTTCGAAAATCTTCAGCATAGCCTGTTTGCTCTTGGCTTTCTATTTTTTGAATATTTGAAGGTCTATTTTTGGCAGGATGAAGAGCTACATCATAAGCAAAAATCTTGTCAGCAATTGTTCTAAATACGGGTGCTGCTACGTCACGTGCGAAAAGATTTATGCCTTGTGGCTCATCAATAATAACTGCACAGCTATATTTTGGATTATTGGCGGGGAAATAACCAATAAACGCTGTATAGTATTGGTTTTTCACATAGCCATTTTCACGTTTTCTCGAAGTGCCCGTTTTTCCTGCAACTTTGCAAAAACCAGTATTGATATTTTGGGCGGTACCGTGTTCTACCACGCCTCGCATCATTTCTTGGGCAAGTTTTGCTGTGCGTTCTGAGCAAATCGGATTAGGGTCTTTGTTAGCTTCAAATCTTTCAGTCACTTTGTCGGCTTCTCTTATTTCTTTCACGATAAAAGGCTGCACCCAATAGCCGTTATTGGCAATAGCATTATAAAAAGTGAGCATTTGTAAGGGTGTCAAACGAGTTTCATAACCAATCGACATCCATGGAATAGTTGTATTACTGAATGTTGAACTTTTACGATTTTTAATAATTGGTTCGGTCTCTCCTTTGAGCTGAAATCCTACGGGTTGATCAAGTTTGAAGCGATTCAGATAAGCAACAAAACTATCGGCATTTGAGAAACCAAAGTTATTTTTAACCAAATTATAGATACCAATATTACAAGAATGTTCGAAAACTTGACGAACCGTTTGGTTTCCATGGCTTTCCGAGCAAGTCATTTCTGTTTTATTGTGCATGATACTCCCACCGCAAAAACCTGCATTATCATCAAGATTCAATTTTGATTTTTCCAGCAAAGCCACCATAGTAGCCAGTTTGAAAGTTGAGCCTGGGTCGGTTCCACCTCGCACAGCGTAATTAAAATCTTCCAAATAAAATGTACGAGTCGAATCACTACGTCGAGAAAGATTGGTGATTGCTTTGATTTCTCCAGTGGCAATTTCCATCACTATTGCCGAACCATATTTGGCATTTGAACTAACGACTTGGTTACGTAAAGCACTTTCAACAATATCTTGAAAATTGACATCAACCGTCGTAATTACATCTAAACCCGCTTCTGGCCGCACTTCTGGACTATCGGCCAAAGGTTTCCAAACACCGCCTGCCAAACGCTGAAAAAACCCTATTCCATCTCTTCCTGCCAAATAATTATTGAAACTAAATTCAATGCCAAAATCTCCTTTGGTTTGAGTATCACGGTCAAGTTTTCCAATAGAACGCAACGCCATGTCATCGAAAGGCATTACTCGACGATTTAATTGCTCAAATTTTCCACCACCTTTCATTGGTCCATCTCTAAAGAAGGGAAACTTTTTTATTTGTTCTTTTTCCTGAAAATCTATCAAATGATTTCCTAAGGCAACAAACTGCAATTTTCCACCATTTCGGGCATTCATTATTAATTCTTTATATTCTTCTGCGGAACGATCTTGAAAGAAATTGGCTAATAAATGGGTCAAAGAGTCTAATTTTTCATTCAAATATTTCGGTTTGGCTCTCGTAACGTCTATGCCCACACGGTATCGTGGAACAGAGGTAGCTAACAAACTTCGTCCATCAGTGGCGTAGATATTGCCTCGTGTTGCCTTAATTTTCATAGGCTTACGCTGCATTTTTTCTACTTTATTCATCCATTTTTTCTTTTGGACTGTCTGTACAACAAATATTTGGGCAGCAACGAGTGAGCCTATTAAAAAGACTAAACCAAAAGTAACTTTGGCTCGAAACTGTATTTCTTCACGAATGGAGGGTCTTGAGAACATGAGGTTTTGATTTATGAATTACGATTTACGAATAATTTCAATTTAAAGCTCACCGTTGATTGACGGTTTTCCCAAATCATAATTCATAAATTGTAAAGCTGTTTGTTATTTGACCACAATCTTTGTCGGCGGAGTAATGTTTTCTTCCAAACCGTTATCAATTAGTCGTTTGGCTATTTCAGATTGCTTACTGGCAAACATATAACGTGATTTTTGCGAGATATAGGCGGCACGTTTTTCTTCCATATCGTTGCGAGCTTTATCAATTTTTTTGATAAAACTTTCATAATTATGCTGCACATAGATATAAAAAATTCCTAAAACACCGACCCAAATGATTCTTTTGAGCGTTTCAGTTGGAAGTTTATCTCCAAGTTCTAAACGATTAGTTAGCCAAGTGTTAAGGCGGTCGAAGATACCAGCTTTGCGAGGAGCTTTAGGCACAGCAGGCTCAGGACGGTCCCGAAAAGTGTTCGTTGCCATTCCAATTATGAATTTTTAGGTTTATTATTAAAGCACGTATATTAGACGGTTAGTCAAATAACAAGACAAATTTATCAATTACATTGAGATAAATTTGAAATTTCTATAAAATTTATTTTACGGGTTCGGCGATTCTTAATTTTGCACTTCTGGCTCGTGGATTTTGCTCAACTTCTTCAGGAGATGCTTCAATTGCTTTTCTTATAACAGATTCCAAAGGCTTTATATCGTTGCCAAAAAGGTCTTTTTCTACATCGCCACCAAATTTGCCACTACGAATAAAATTTTTCACCAAACGGTCTTCCAACGAATGATATGCCATAACAACCAAACGACCCTCAGGAGCAAGCACTTCTGGCGTTTGTTGCAGAAACTCCTCTAAAGCACTCATTTCTTCATTAACAACAATACGTAATGCTTGAAAAACCTGAGCAAAATATTTGTTTTCTTTGCCACGAGGGGCTAATTTTTGCAAAATTCCCTTCAAATCATTGATGGTTTCTATGTTTTTGTTGAGCCTTGCAGTATAGATAGTTTGAGCAGTTGTTTTGGCATTTTTTATCTCGCCATACATTCCCAAAATCTTGTGTAATTCATCAACCGAAGATTCGTTGAGTATATTTTTGGCCGAAATTACTGCATTTTGATTCATCCGCATGTCTAATACTGCATCGAAACGAGTAGAAAAACCTCTTTCGGGCGTATCAATTTGGTGCGAAGAAATGCCTAAATCTGCCAAAATTCCATCAACTTTTTTAACACCAAACAAGCGTAAATATTGCTTCAAACTTCTGAAATTGGCATCAATAAAAGTAAAATTTTTATCCTCAATCAATTTCGATTCAGCTTTTGCATCAGCATCTTGGTCGAAAGCGTAGAGTTTTCCTGTGGTAAGCTGCTCTAAAATTGCCCGTGAATGTCCACCGCCACCAAACGTAACATCTACATAAATGCCATCGGGTTTGATATTCAGACCTTCCAAACATTCATTCAACATAACGGGCGTGTGATAAACTGACATAAATTTTTTCTATATTTACAATGTTCATTTCAATAAATTGCAAAAGTAGTAAAAAATAAACAGACAACGGTCAATAGACCTGAGTCAACAGTTTAATAACCAAAGAAACTTTATGAAATCATTGTCAAAAATTTTACTTATTATTTTCTCAGTATTTACCTTCAATGCTTGTAAAAAAACAATCGAACTTAAAACTGGCATTTGGAGAGCAGTAATTCAAACGGCAGGCGGAGAATTGCCTTTTAATTTTGATATTCAAAAGGAAGGCAATAATTATTCGGTATTTGTTTTGAATGGTGATGAAAAATTAAAAATGGACAAATCTTTCGTTAAAGATGATTCGTTGCATATTCCGATGGAAATTTTTGATGCCGAAATTGTGGCTAAAATAGGCGATGAAAAACTGATTGGTTACTGGAAAAAGATGCGTTCGGATTTTAGTTTTTTACAAGGAAATTTAACCGCAGAATTTGGCAAAACTTATCGTTTTACGGAGAAAAAAACAAACGTAAGCTCTTCATTGGCAAGCAAATACAAAGTTTTGTTTTTTTCGGAAAACAAAAAAGACTCTACCGTTTCGGTTGGTTTATTCAATGCCAAAGGAAACGAAGTAACTGGTACGTTCTTGACAACTACGGGCGATTATCGCTATTTATCAGGCAATATTATAGAAGATTCTTTAAAACTTTCGTGTTTCGACGGCACGCATTTATTTTTATTTAAAGCTAAAATCGAAGGTGATAAACTTGTAGGAGGAGAATTTTGGTCAGGTTTAACAAGCCTTGAGACATGGGAAGGAATAAAAGATGAAAATGCCAAACTTCCTGACGAAAAAACATTAACCTACTTAAAGGATGGCTATAAAACGATTGAATTTTCTTTCCCGAATGAGGAAGGAAAAAAGATTTCGTTAACCGACAAACGTTACAAAGGAAAAGTTGTAGTTGCACAAATAATGGGTTCGTGGTGTCCAAATTGTATGGATGAAAGCAAGTTTTTAGCTCCGTGGTACGCAAAAAACAAGCAAAGAGGCGTGGAAATAATCGGTTTAGCTTATGAAAAAAGTATTGAACCAAACTTTGCTTTCCCTAAAATAAAACGCTTGAAAGAACGTTTTGGAATAGACTACGAAGTACTTTTGGCAGGAACAAATGATAAGGCGGCAGCCTCAAAAACTTTGCCGATGCTCAATCAAGTGCTGGGTTTTCCAACTACGATTTTTATTGATAAAAAAGGGCAAGTCCGAGAAATTCATACTGGTTTTTCTGGGCCAAGTACAGGCAAATATTATGATGATTTTGTCAGTGATTTTAATCGTTTGGTAGAAAAATTATTGGCTGAGTAAAACAAATTTGATGTATTTTGGGTTTTAGCTTTATTCTAAGCAAATATAAAAATAATGACTTTAAGTGCGACTCACATAATTTTAGTTAATGAAAACGACGAGCAAATCGGAACGGGTGAAAAGCTCATGGTACATCAACAAGGGTTGCTTCACCGTGCTTTTTCGATTCTTATTTTTAATGGCAATAATGAATTATTGATTCACCAACGAACCTCTCACAAATATCATTCAGGCAATTTGTGGACAAATACTTGTTGCGGACACCCAAATGCCAACGAAGAAATAAATCAAGCCGCTCACCGTCGTTTGGGCGAAGAAATGGGTTTTGATTGTACTTTTGATTTTCTTTATAAATTTCAATACCATGCTGAATTTGACAATGAATTGGTCGAAAATGAAATCGATCATGTTTTCATGGGAAATTATGATGGTGATTTTGAGGTAAATCCTGAGGAAGTAGCTGATTATCAATGGATTACCATTGAAAGTTTATTAGAAAGTGTTTCTAATAATCCTCAAAATTATACTTTTTGGTTCAAAGAAATCTTGAAAAGTGAAGAATTTAGAGTATATGTTTCTTCAAATTTGGTTTTTGCTTAAAAATACTCCACCGACAAAATTTAGCCCTTCAAATATTTATCGTATTTTTGTACTTTATCATAGCCTAAAATTGCATGAAAAAGTACAATATTCTTATTATTACTCTGATAATCAGTAACTTAGCTTTTTCACAAAAGAAATCTAAGAAAGATTATTTGGTTACACTCAAGACAAATTTCGGAACAATGCACGTTGTTTTGTTTGATGATACGCCACTTCACAAAGCCAATTTTATCAAATTAGTCAATCAAAAATTCTACGATAGTTTATTGTTTCATCGCATCATTGATGGTTTTATGATTCAAGGTGGTGACCCAAATTCTAAAAATGCCAAAACTGGCGATAAACTCGGTAATGGTGGTGGAGATTTGGAACGTATTCCTTATGAATTTAAGCAAAATCATATTCACCGAAAAGGTGCATTGGCTGCCGCTCGTGACAGTAATCCTGAAAAGAAATCAAGTGCTTGTCAGTTTTACATTGTTCAAGGAAAAAAACTGACTGATGATGAAGTAACTGTTGCTTCTCAACGAAATTCGATGAATTATACAACTCCACAACGTGCCGAATACATGATTTTGGGTGGAACACCACGCTTGGATAACGCTTATACGGTTTTTGGTGAAGCGATTGATAATTTGGATTTGATTGATACAATTGCCAAACAACCAAAAGATTCAGCTGATCGTCCTAAATCTGATATTAAAATGAGCATGACTGTAAAAAAAATGCGAAAAAAAAAGATTACTAAGAAATTTGGATATAAGTATTAGCCCAAATCCCACCACCCTCCCCAATAAGGAGGCTTTATGAAAAATCTAATGAATAAAATTCTAATTACAGGTTCAAACGGACTGCTTGGTCAAAAGCTTGTTGAGTTATTGCTTAAAAATGCTAAAAATCAAGTCATTGCTACTGCTCGTGGCGAAAATCGCCTGCCTTTTACCGATGGATATGAGTATAAATCAATGGATATTACCAATCGTGAGCAGGTTCAAGACGTTATCGACAAGGTAAAACCTAATGTGATTATTCATACAGCTGCCATGACAAATGTTGACCAATGTGAAAGCGAAAAAGATACTTGTTGGCAACAAAATGTCAGTTCAGTAGAATATTTGGTTGAGGCTTGCAAGAAAAATGATTGTTTTTTACTACACATTTCGACCGATTTTATTTTTGATGGAAAGGCGGGGCCCTACAAAGAAGATGCTGAAGCAAATCCTATAAGTTTTTATGGTTGGAGTAAATATGCTGCCGAAAAAGCCGTTACGAATAGCGATATCCGTTGGGGCATTGCCCGCACAGTGTTGGTTTATGGAATTGCTCACGACATGAGTCGAACTAATATTATTTTGTGGGTAAAAAAGTCTTTAGAAGATGGTAAAAACATCAAAGTTGTAACTGACCAATGGCGTACACCAACACTCGCCGAAGATTTGGCAAAAGGTTGTGTTTTGATTGCAGAAAAAGAAGCCGAAGGTATTTTTAATATCTCAGGAAAAGATTTTCTGACTCCTTATGAAATGGCAATGATGACCGCCGATTATTTTAAATTAGATAAATCTTTGATTTCAAAAGCTGATTCTACTACATTTTCTCAACCAGCCAAACGCCCGCCAAGAACAGGTTTCGACCTTTCGAAATCACAACAAATGCTTGATTATCAACCAGTTAGCTTTATGAAAGGTATTGAGGTTTTGGCGGGGCAGATAAACTCTAAAATATTAGAAGCCTAATTTTATTCTAAAATGGTTTATGAAAGCTGCCAAAACCGAATAAAAAACAAATACGTAAATTTTTTGATAGTCCTATTTTTAGAAAGTTTAAATTGACTTTAAGAGATTATTTATGTTTTTTGATTTGGGCTTAAAATGACCTCTTTAACTTACTATTCGTTGAAAAAATATCATTTTTTACCAGCAAAAAACTTAAATAACCGCTGAGACCAAAACTTGAATAGACAGATGTGATAAACTTAAAAAAGGCTATAAATCTTTCGATTTATAGCCTTTTTTAAAATATTTATCAGCCGAATTACTTTCCTTTCAAAGCCTCTGCACCGCCTACAATCTCCAAAATTTCTTTTGTAATTGCAGCTTGGCGACTACGGTTATACTCAATTTTCAATGAGCGTAACATTTCGTTGGCGTTTTCGGTTGCTTTATCCATTGCGGTCATTCTGGCTCCGTGTTCAGAAGCATTCGACTCCAAAACAGATTTGAATAACTGCATTTTGATTGCTTTTGGCATCAATTCCAAAACAATTTCTTCTTCCGATGGTTCAAAAAGATAATCGGTTTTGGTAGTATTAGTATCATTTTTCTTATCTACCATTGGCAACATTTGCTCTGTGCGGATAACTTGTGTAGCTACATTCTTGAATTCATTGAAAACAAGCTCTACTACATCATACTTTCCTTCGGCAAATGCTTCCATTACTTCCTCAGCACCCTGGCGGGCAGTAGCAAAATTCAAGCGTTGGAAAATATCCATATAGCCTGAATTTATCTTATAACCTCGTTTTTTCAGTGTTTCACCACCTTTTTTACCGAGAGGCATAATTTCGACATTACCTTTGGCAGCTTGAGAAGCATATTTTTCGTTGATAAGAGCAATGGCAGCTTTCACAATATTGGCATTAAAAGCTCCGCAAAGTCCACGGTCTGATGTAACAACAATGACCAAAACTTTTTCTACAAGACGTACCTTAGTATATGGACTTGATGCTCCTACTTCGGTATTTGCCGAAACAGTCGAAATCAACTCGTTCAACTTTGTTGCGTACGGACGCATTTGAATAATGGCATCTTGAGCACGACGAAGTTTCGCCGCAGATACCATTTTCATTGCTTTGGTAATTTGAGTTGTCGAATTTACCGAAACAATTCTATTTCTAACTTCTTTTAATGAAGGCATCTTTTTAATTAATTAAGAATTAAAAATTGAGTATTGAAAATGAATGTAAAATATTACAAAACCGATTCTCAATACTCAATTCTCAATTCTACATTCTTAATTATTTTAAGCGTATTTCTCTGCTAATTCTTTACCAACTTTCTTGATGATGTCAGTTATCGTATCGTCCAATTTACCTGCTGCAAGTTTATCAATCACTTCTGAATATTGAGCTTTCAACAACAAGATAAATTCTTTTTCAAATTCTTTTACTTTTTCTACTGGCACTTTGTCCATCACACCGTTGATAGAAGCATAAATAATTGCTACTTGGTCACCAACTGGCACTGGAGAGAACTGAGCTTGTTTCAAAATTTCTTGGTTTTTACGACCACGATCAATTGTTAGCTTTGTAGTAGCATCGAGGTCAGAACCAAACTTAGAAAACGCTTCCAATTCACGAAACTGTGCTTGGTCAAGTTTTAAAGTACCCGCTACTTTTTTCATCGACTTAATTTGAGCATTTCCACCTACACGTGATACCGAGATACCAACGTTAATAGCTGGACGAATACCTGCGTTAAACAAGTTTGACTCCAAGAAGATTTGACCATCAGTAATCGAAATTACGTTAGTCGGAATATATGCTGAAACGTCACCTGCTTGAGTTTCGATAATCGGAAGAGCAGTTAGTGAACCACCACCTTTTACTTTACCTATTAAAGAAGGAGGCAAATCGTTCATTTCTCTTGCAATCGAATCATCAGACGTGATTTTTGCGGCACGCTCTAACAAACGGCTGTGAAGATAGAAAACGTCTCCTGGATATGCTTCACGACCTGGAGGACGACGAAGCAACAATGACACCTCACGGTAAGCAACTGCTTGTTTCGACAAGTCATCATAGATAACCAATGCAGGACGACCAGTATCACGGAAATATTCACCGATAGCAGCACCTGTAAATGGAGCAAAGAACTGCATTGGAGAGGGGTCAGCCGCACCAGCATTTACAATAACTGTATATGCCATTGCACCATATCTACGAAGTGTTTGCTCAACAGCTTTCACAGTAGATGCTTTTTGACCACACGCTACATAAATACAATATACTGGCTCGCCTTTGTCGTAAAATTCTTTTTGATTGATGATGGTATCAATACAAACTGCAGTTTTTCCAGTCTGACGGTCACCGATAACCAACTCACGTTGTCCACGACCAATTGGAATCATGGCATCAATTGATTTGATACCTGTTTGTAGAGGCTCAGTTACAGGCTGACGATAGATAACCCCTGGTGCTTTACGTTCCAAAGGCATTTCAAAAGTTTCGCCTTGAATCGGACCATTTCCGTCGATAGGTTCTGCCAAAGTATTTACAACACGACCTATAATGCCTTCACCTACTTTTACAGAGGCAATTTCACCTGTACGTTTTACGGTTGCTCCTTCTTTGATACCTGCCGAATCACCCAATAGTACCGCTCCTACGTTGTCTTCTTCGAGGTTAAGTGCAAGGGCTTTTAAGCCGTTTTCAAATGCCAGCAATTCGCCGGCTTGAACTTTTGATAAACCATATATACGTGCTACACCGTCGCCGATTTGTAGCACAGTACCAACTTCTTCGAGTTCGGCTTCGGTTCTTGAACCTGCTAATTGCTCACGCAAGATTGCCGAAACTTCATCTGGTCTAACTGATGCCATATAATTTTTTGATGAGTTTTGAATATAAAATTGAGAAAACAAAGGCAATACCATTGCTTTTTCGGGTGCAAAATTACGACAGTATTTTCACAATTCCGATATATTGATTAAAAAAAGGTTAAAAATGTAGGATTATTTTTAGAATTTCAGAAAATGGTATATGTTGATTATAAAATTTAAGACTACACTGACCAAATTCAAGACATTTTTGGGTAAATCTGAGCCTTCATTTTAGCTTTTGATAGACTTTTTTGGCATCTTTGCCGAAAATTAATTTTGGCTTTAGAATGAAAAATATTGACGTTTGCTTAACTCCAGATTTATTACATCTCCACAAGATTGACAATACAATTGTAATTGTTACTGATATTTTTAGAGCTACTTCGTGTATGGTTACAGGCTTTGCATATGGAGTAAAAGCCATTATTCCTGTCGAAACAGTAGAAGAATGTAAGCAATTACAGGAAAAAGGTTACATTGCTGCTGCCGAACGAAATGCTCAAAAAGTAGAGGGATTCGACCTTGATAACTCGCCCTTTAGCTATATGGACGAAAAATTGATTGGTGAAAAAATTGCTATGACTACCACTAATGGTACTTATTCGATTACAATGGCGAAAAAATCGGCAGTAAAAGTTTTGGTTGGAGCTTTTTTGAATCTCAATGCAATTGTTAATTATTTAAAAACTCAACCTTACGATGTATTGGTACTTTGTGCTGGTTGGAAAGGAAAAATAAATTTGGAAGACTCTTTATTTGCAGGGGCTTTAGTTGATGCCGTACAAAACGAATATTTCGTAGCAGAAGACAGTGCAATTTTATCAATGCGTATGTATCAACAAGCTAAAGATGATATGTTGGGCTATTTGGCAAACTCTTCACACATTCGCCGTTTACAACGCTTAGGTATTAATAAAGATATTAGCTATTGTTTACAAAGAGATTTATACGATGTTGTGCCTGTGCTTCGTGGAAATGAGTTGGTGAATATGTAATAAATAATATGTTCGAGCGAGAATAAATTTTCACTCCTTATTTTCAAGGAGGGGAAATGAAAAATCGACATAAATAAACACTTTTTCTTCAAAAATGAAACTAAAATTCCATATTCTTACGCTGCAAATGCGGCATACTTTTACCATTGCTCATGGCTCTCGTGATAACATTGATGCCTTTATTGTTGAACTACAAGATGGCGAGCACAGTGGCTACGGCGAAGCTACGCCCATTCCTTATTATGGCGTAACTGCCGAAGGAATGAGAGATAAACTCGCTGAATACCAGGAGTTTATTGAAAATTATGACTGGGCGGCACCCCGCTTGCAAAGTCCCGAAGAATTTTGGGCAGTAATGTATCCTTTTCTAAAAGATGATTCTTTCGCTCATTGTGCTTTAGACATGGCTGCGTGGGACTTGTGGGGTAAAAAGCAAGGAAAGCCGTTATACGAAATTTGGGGACTGGATATTACTAAAGTTCCTTATTCGAATTATACCATTGGCATTGATACTATTGAAAAAATGGTATCAAAAATGCAAGAATTTGATTTCCCGATTTATAAAATAAAACTCGGCACCGACCACGATGTAGAAATTGTTCGTGAACTCCGCAAACATACTGATGCACTTTTTAGAGTTGATGCCAATTGTGCGTGGAGCGTGGAAGAAACGATTGAAAACTCAAAAGCATTTGCCGAGTTGGGCGTTGAGTTCATTGAACAACCCATGAAAAAAGATGACTACGAGTCAATGACTGAAATAATGAAAGGCTCGGTGTTACCTTTGATTGCCGATGAAAGTTGTATAGTGGAAGAAGATGTAAAAAAATGTGTCGGAAAATTTGATGGTGTAAACATAAAACTGGCAAAATGTGGTGGAATTACACCAGCCTTACGCATGATTGCCGAAGCTCGTAGTTTAGGTTTACAAGTAATGTGTGGCTGCATGACCGAAACAAGTATTGGTATTTCTGCCATCGGGCAACTTGCTCCGCTTCTCGATTATGTAGATATGGATGGTTCAATATTAATTTCAAACGACCCAGCCGAAGGTGTGTATTTAGAAAAAGGAAAACCTATTTTCCCGAAAAGAAATGGTACAGGGGCGATACTTTTGTAGTCGAGAGTTTACAAACAAGCAATTTAACTAACAATTTGTAGAACTGTGGACTGCAGACTAATCAAAACTCATGCAAAACAATCAATTTTGACTCGACGGTATTACTGATATTTCCTGCTCGGTCTTTGATTGTTACTTGAAACTTTAATGAATCTTTAACTGGTGTAAAAGGGTGTGGAAAATCTACCGAATAGTCAATTGTTCCTTCAATTGGGCCAACTTTTCCATCACTTTTTAGGCGTGGGAAAAAGCCAGAATAGGGCACAGCTGGTATAAATTCTTGAAAAACACCTTTCTTTTTACGAAATAGCCGAATAATATAATTATAATCGCTTTTTACTTCTGCGGCAGCTTTTTCTTTTTCATTGACACCTAAATCGCCATCGCCATCTTGAAATTTGATAGTCAAAATCAGTGAATCTTTTTTTGAACCTGTAAAAGCGTCAATTCTGATTTCTTTGCGTAGGTCTTTAAACTCAATACCTGGCTTTACATCGAAAGTTGTTTCTTTGTAACATCCTGATAATGATAGTATTACACCAAAAATAATAAATACTGAAACCTTTTTCATCGTTAATATGTCATTTTAATTAGTTCACAGTAGATAGTCAATAGATTTTTAAAAAAAACAGTTTTTTTGTGAAAACACGCAAACTTTAAAAGTATTTAAATTGTTGATTATCAATTGTTTACAATCTTATAAACTGTAGTCTATTGACTATCGACTATTTTTTTCTGCTAATTTAGTAAAAACTTTAAACTTTGCAATGGGTATTCGTGATGAACTAAAATCTGCGGTTTTACAACTAAACGATAATTTTGTAAGACCAAATTATTTTGAAGAACTGGCTTTAGAAGTTTTTCGCTTTCAAGCTGTACAAAACCCTGTGTATAATAAATATTTGAGTTTATTACGAGTTAATCCCTTAGAAATCAATCGTTTAGACAAAATTCCTTTCTTGCCAATTCAGTTTTTTAAGTACCATAAAGTTGTTTCTAATAATGCTCCTACACAAATAATTTTTGAAAGTAGTGGCACTACAGGCAACACTACGAGCAAACATTTGGTTAGCGATTTACCTTTTTATGAATACGTTAGTCAAAAGATTTTTGAGCAATTTTATGGCCCACTAACCGACTACCATATTTTAGCTTTGCTACCTTCCTATCTTGAACGAAATAACTCCTCGTTGGTGTATATGGTTCAAAGTTTTATTTATCGAACCTATTCTCATGAGTCGGGTTTTTATTTGAACAATATAACCGAACTTCTTGAAAAACTTCGACAACTATCTGACGAGCGACATCTCTCTAACCAACTATCTAAGCGAAAAGTTTTAATAATTGGTGTGACCTTCGCTTTGCTTGATTTAGCTGAGTCGAACGAAGATTTGACTTTTATGCACAAATTCAAAGAAAAACTTGTGGTAATGGAAACAGGCGGTATGAAAGGCCGTAGAAAAGAACTTTTGCGAGAGGAAGTACACGAAATCTTAACGGGTGCTTTTGGCGTGGAAAAAATACATTCAGAGTACGGAATGACCGAGCTACTTTCACAAGGATATTCAAAAGGTGATGGTATTTTTGAATTGCCCAAAACCATGAAAGTATTATTGCGTGAAATCAACGACCCATTCAAAATTATTCCTACTTTTAATATGCCCACCTTCACCGAGCGAAATATAGTTAGGGGCGGAATAAATGTGATTGATTTGGCTAATATTGATTCTTGTAGCTTCATCGAAACACAAGACTTAGGTGCATATAATACTGATAATCAATCATTTAGTGTCATTGGCCGGTTTGACAATTCTGACATTCGTGGTTGCAATTTGATGGTTGTTTAAGCCAAATATTTATTTAATGTTCGAATAACAGGTGGCAAATAACTTGTGCCGAAAAGATTAACATGCACCAATAAAGGATAAATATTATAGATTGGCACACGCATATCGAAGCGAGGTTGTAGCGGAAATGCTTCGTGGTAAGTATCATAAAAACGCTTGTCGAATCCACCAAAAAGTGAGGTAAAAGCTATTTCCATTTCCCGATTTCCATAATAAACGGCGGGGTCAATCAAGCATGGATTTCCGTCATTATCAGTAATTACATTTCCTGTCCATAAATCGCCGTGGAGTAAAGAGGGTTTTTCAACCGGCAACAATTCGGGTAAAAGCTTATAAAACTGTTGAAATTTTTCATACAACTCCTTGCTAATCAAGTCATTATAATATGCCAAGCCAGCTTGGAGGTTTAATCTTTTTTCTATAAAAAAAGTGAGCCAATCGTCTTTTTGCTCATTACTTTGTCGAAGCGAACCAATATAGTTATCGAAACTTAGTCCAAAATGTGCGTCAGTATTTCGATGTAGTGCTGCGATTTTCTCTCCTAAACTTTCCCAATAATCAAAATTAGGTTTGGTATATTCTATGTTTTCTAAAATCAAATAATCTTGTCCATCTCGCCGTCCCCAATTCATCACTTCTGGAATACGAATCACATTTGTTTCTCGCAATAATTCCAAACCTTTGGCTTCCGTTTCAAACATTCCTTCGTGGCTACGAGTATTATATTTGATAAAATATTTGCCCTCATTTGTTACAACCTGTACAGTTATATTGATACTTCCACCTTGAAGAAGTCGATATTCGCTTACTTGCACATCATGTCCAAACATTTCAAAAAAAACACTCTCAAAAAATTGGAATTGGTCTTCAGCCGTTTGCATACCTCCACCGAGTCGTCGGGCCGTCCCCCTAAAGGGGAGTTTAAAAATGATTTGAACTAAACATATTATTTACGAATAATACTTATAAACTATTGATAATAAGTTATTTATACTCAACCAAGCCATAAATCGTAAATCATAAATCGTAAATACACTGCAATACGATTGGCAAAATAAAAACTTTATCATTAAATTTTCCGAACTTTGTGTAAAAATTTAAGTAAAATTATTTAAAGTCGATTTTTTTTCATGGAAAAACGTCATCTCGCCATACTTGGTTCAACAGGTTCGATAGGTACACAGGCTCTGGAAGTAGTTGATGCAAATCCTGATAGTTTTGAAATTGAAGTGCTGACAGCTCAAAATAATGCCGATTTATTGATAGAACAAGCGGCAAAATTTCGTCCAAATGTAGTAGTTATTTCTAACGAAAAACTTTATGATAAAGTATTTGCAGCTCTAGACCCACTTGACATAAAAGTTTATACCGGTGAAAAATCATTAGTTTCTGTCGTTCAAATGGAGTCGGTCAATATGGTTTTGACAGCCTTAGTTGGCTACGCAGGTTTGATTCCGACCGTGGCGGCAATAAAAGCAGGAAAACATATTGCATTAGCAAACAAAGAAACTTTGGTCGTTGCAGGAGAATTAGTAACCGAATTAGCCCAAAAACATAAAGTTGATATTTTGCCTGTCGATTCCGAACATTCGGCAATATTTCAATGCTTAGTTGGCGAATTTCATAACCCAATTGAAAAAATAATTTTGACTGCTTCAGGCGGCCCATTTCGTGGAAAAGATAGAGAATTTCTGAAAACAGTAACAAAAGCACAAGCCCTAAAGCACCCAAATTGGAGCATGGGAGCAAAAATAACGATTGATTCGGCATCTTTGATGAACAAAGGTTTGGAGGTAATTGAGGCAAAATGGCTCTTTGGACTTACACCCGAACAAATTGAAGTGGTGGTGCATCCACAAAGTATTATTCACTCAATGGTGCAGTTTGAAGATGGAAGTATGAAAGCTCAAATGGGTTTGCCCGATATGCGAGTGCCGATTCAGTTTGCGATTGGCTATCCTAATCGTTTAAAATCTAATTTCCCGAGAATGGATTTTACTCAATACCCGTCTTTGACTTTTGAAAAGCCTGATTATCAGACATTTAGAAATCTAAGTTTTGCTTTCGAAGCCCTCAAAGTTGGTGGAAATATGGCGTGTATTGTCAACGCAGCCAACGAAATTGCGGTTGCAGCTTTCTTGCGAGATGAAATTGGCTTCTTAGAAATGTCCGATTTGATTGAAGATTCTATGCAAGAAGTAAGTTTTGTACGCACCCCAACGCTTGAAGATTATATAGAAACAGACAAAGAAACGAGAAAGATCGCATTGGAATTTGTTTAGTTTTTACTTTCGGCTGTCAGCAATCGGCTGTCAGTGAAGTATATTTTTTTAAAGCCGATGGCTGACAGCCGATTGCCGACAGCCAACACAAGAATTAATAACATTATGGCAAAGAAACCATTTCAAGTAATTTACGAAGACAATCACATCATCATTGTCAACAAAGCTCAAGGTATTTTGGTGCAAGGCGATAGCACTGGCGATAAAACATTATCGGACTATGTAAAAGATTACATCAAACATAAATATAATAAACCTGGGGATGTATTTTTGGGAACTGTTCACCGCCTCGACCGCCCTGTAAGTGGTTTAGTGATTTTTGCACGAACATCAAAAGCCCTCGAACGCATGAATGAGCTTTTCCGCAAAAGAGAAATTCAAAAAACTTATTGGGCAGTAGTAGGCAATAAACCTGAGAAAAAAACAGGAAAATTGACAAACTGGTTGATAAAAAATGAAAATAGAAATACCGTAATGGCTTATGATGAGGAAGTTGAAGGCTCGCTAAAAGCAGAGTTAAGTTATCGTTATTTGGGAGAAATTAACCATTATCATTTGCTCGAAGTGAATCCGATTACGGGTCGTCCTCACCAAATTCGTGTGCAATTAGCCAAAATGGGTTGTCCGATTAGAGGCGATGTTAAATATGGTTATCCAAGACCAAACCTCGAAGGAAATATCAATTTGCACGCTCGTCGCTTGTATTTTGTGCATCCTGTAAAAAAAGAACCGATTATTTGCAAAGCAGCTTTACCCGAAAATCCATTTTGGGAAGAATTCTTAGAACTCGAACCAGAAGATGTAAAAACAGAAAATTTGGACTTTTTATATTAGACTTCCTGCGAAAGTATTTTAAGTCGAAAAACACTTTCGCAGGAAGTCTATATAAGAAAACATAAAGCGTTTGGACTAACCCAAACGCTTTTTTTTAATATTTATACCTTCCAACCATCTCGGTAGCTGCTTCTACCTACAAATTGGTTAGCTTCTTCTACATTAGTTATTCTCATATTTTCGCCATCCCAAAGTAATTTTTTACGGGCAAAGAACTCCATCTGACCTTTACTGTTTTCTCTACGTAACATGTAACTTCTAATTGCCAAATTGCCCATCAATACAGTTTCGGTCATTGGACCAGCGTAATCAAAAGATGAAGTTAAGGCTAAATGCTCTTTGCTTTTAAAGCCCGCTTTACAAGCATCTACCCACTTACGTTGATGCCCGTATTCAGGCTCAATATCTTTAGGCAAATCTGGACCTAATTCTTTAGTTCCGTCATTCAGATATAGCTTTGGCATCATTGGCGAGCTATCATTTATGTTGGTAGAAATAATACCTTTTTCACCAATGATTAATACGCCATTGCTGCTATTTGTACCGCCAATATCTTCATTTGCAGGAATTATGTCAGGGTGAGAAGGTCTAATGCCGCCATCGCTCCACGACATTTCTACCGGTGATTTACTTTTGGCAGTTGCTCCAAAATGAAGTGTAATAAACGAAGATGCGGGGCAACCTTCTGGGTTATAATCAGCCGTCCACAATTTTGTATACACCGATGCTACGCTGCACTCTGCATCAGTAGGGTATTTTAAACCCAAAGTTCGGAATGGAATGTCTATTAAATGACAACCCACATCGCCCAACGCTCCTGTGCCATAATCCCACCAGCCACGCCAATTGAAGGGGTGCATGTTTGGTATATAAGGCTTAGATTCGTTTGGCCCGAGCCATAAATTCCAGTCTAAATCTTTTGGTTTTAAGCTATCATCAGGCTTTGGCATTGCGTTGCCTTGTGGCCAAACAGGGCGGTTTGTCCAAATTTGTACTTTGCCAATTTTTCCTAATTTTCCAGAATCTATCCAGCTTTGAACCGTAATTAAAAGTGGATTTGAGCCTCCTTGATTACCCATTTGACTCACAATTTTATGTTTTCTTGCCATCTCAGTTAGCAAACGAGCTTCACGAATGTTGTGAGTCATTGGCTTCTGAACGTACACGTGTTTGCCTCGTTCCATTGCATAAGCAGCGGCTGGACCATGCACGTGGTCGGGTGTAGAAATCGTAACAGCGTCAATATCTTTTTCTTTGTCCAACATTTCTCGGTAGTCGGCATAACGTTTGGCATTGGGAAATAACCCAACCGTCTCTTTTGCAGAACCCGAAAAATCAACATCACAAAGTGCTACTATTCGCTCTCTACCATTTACTGAGGCATTTCTAATATCGCTTCTACCTTTTCCTCCTGCACCGATGGCTGCAATGTTAAGCTGGTCACTCGGGGCAATAAACCCCAATCCACCAAGCACATTTCTCGGAACAATGAAAAAAGAGGAGGCAATTGCTCCTTTTTTGATAAATTCTCTCCGAGATTCGTTTGATTTCTCTTTCATGTTTTAAATTCTATTTTTAGGATTGAATAATTGAGCTTTAATTTAGAAATGATGCTTCTATTTTTTAACTCAGCTTTTTACTTCGCTAAACTAATAAAAAGTTGTGGTCAAACACTTATAATTAAGAAATAAATTTAGTATAAAGCTATGAATATATAAACAATTTTTATAAAATGATGTGCTATTTTAAATATTCTTAGATTTAGAACTTCGTATAAGATGTTTAAACTTTTGTTGTTTCAAAACTACATTCTCGATTGTCAAATGTGGAAAATCCATTTTTCAATAGTACATTTGGTAACTTTAAATTATGTTTAAATAGCTTCGTTATATTTGAAGCATAATTTATTCTGTTTTTTATAAAATCAACCTTCAATCTATAAAAACTAATGAATCGCAGAAATTTTCTTTCAAAAAGTGTCTTGGCGGCAAGTGCTACCACTTTAGGCTCAACGGCAGCGTTTGCTACTGAAACGTCATCAATCAAAAACTCAGTTGCACCAAAATACAAAATGCTTTACGCTCCGCATTTTGGAATGTTTGAAAACTCAGCAGGAAAAGACTTATTCGACCAACTCAAATTTATGGCGGAAAATGGCTTCATGGGTTTGGAAGACAACGGAATGTTGAAACGTACGCCCGAAATTCAGTCTAAAATTGGTGAAACAATGGCAAAATTAGGCATGAAAATGGGCGTTTTTGTAGTAGATGGAGGCGATAACTGGAAAACTTCGTTGGCAACGGGTAAAAAAGAATTTCTCGAAAATTTCTTGAAAACCTGCCGTGATTCGGTCGAAACTGCCAAGCGTTGCAATGCTAAATTTATGACAGTTGTACCTGGTTATTTTGAAAGAAATTTGCCTTTGGGGATTCAAACTGGTAATGTAATTGATGCTTTACGTCGTGCATCCGATATTTTTGAGCCACATAATCTTACAATGGTTTTAGAACCTTTGAGCGACAATCCCGACTTGTTTTTACGTTTTTCCGACCAAACTTACATGATTTGCAAGGCTGTTAATAGTCCTTCGTGCAAAATTTTGTTTGATATGTGGCACATGCAACGCAACGAAGGCCGCATGACACAACACATGGACTGGTGCTGGGAAGAAATTGCTTATTTCCAAATCGGTGATGAGCCAGGACGTAAAGAACCAACAACGGGCGAAATAAATTACAAGGCTCTTTTCAAGCATATTTACGAGAAATCAAAAGTTAAAAACCAAGAGTTCATTATGGGAATGGAGCATGGAAATTTTGCCAAAGGAAAAGAAGGTGAAACCAAACTCATTGAGGCTTATCAATGGAGTGATAATTTTTAAGAAAGATTGAATTTTACCATTTATAATACTGGAGGCTTTATTCACGTAGAGCCTCTTTTTTTATTCAATTTCGCAAGATTCAGATTTTAAAATTGAATACTTTTCTTAAACTTGCATTTTTATATCGACAAATTTAAATGATACATTTACCCACACCAACAGCCTTTAGTTTTACAGAAACACTTCGGTTTTTAACTCGAAACGAAAAAGAATGTTTGCATACTGTTAAAGGTGAAACCATTTTCAAACTATTAGAAATTGACGGTGAATTGGTATTGTTTTCTATCAATTTTCTTGATTCTTCTTTACAAATAACGATTCATACGCCCATAACCTCTCCTAAATCCTCTCCACAGGAGAGGACTTTATTTGAATTTGTGAAAAAATACGTGCAGAATTGGTTCGATTTAGAAGCAAATTTGACTGATTTTTACAAAACTGCTCAAAACGACGAGATTTTAGCCAATTTATGTCAAAGATTTCACGGACTACGCATGGTCGGAATGCCTGATTTGTTCGAATCACTCGTTTGGTCAATTATCGGACAGCAAATCAATCTAAATTTTGCTTATTCGCTCAAAGAACGTTTGGTGAAGAATTTTGGCAAAAGTCTGGTTTATAATGATGAAACATTTTTTGCTTTGCCTACGCCCGAAAAATTGGCAAATTTGAGTCTTGAAGATTTTCAGCCGCACCAGTTTAGTAGAAGTAAAGCACAATATATTTTGAATATTTCGAGGGCTTTTGCCGATGGTAATTTATCTCAAAGAGATTTAGAAAAATTGCCTTTTGAGGAAATTCGAGAGAAATTAGTACAAATTAAAGGAGTTGGTAACTGGACGGCCAATTATTCGATGATGAAAAGTTTGAAAAATTATGATGCTTTTCCTGTAGAAGATGTGGGTTTACACAATGCCGTGAAAACCCAATATAGTTTGGAAGGAAAACCAAGTATTGTGACACTAAATTTAATGTCCGAAAAATGGTCTGGCTGGAAAGGTTATGCAACTTTTTATTTTTGGCATTCGTTGTTGGGGTAGAAAAGACGATAGTCCGCAAATAATATTCGACAGCTTATAACTCATTGATAGTCAAATAATTAAATCCAAAAAATGACAAAGAAAACATTAGTAATAGGAGCATCCACAGACTCAAGTCGATATGCGTTTTTAGCAGCAAATAGCTTATTAAGACATCAGCATAAAATTGAGCTTTTAGGTAAAAAAGAAGGCAAAATTGGTGAAAATGAAATAAAAACAGGCAAACCAGCCTTGGAAAATATTGACACCGTAACATTGTATTTAAATCCAAAACATCAAACCGAATATTACGATTATATCGTTGCACTAAAACCTCGTCGAGTCATATTTAATCCAGGTGCTGAAAATGCCGAGTTTGAAGAAATTTTGACCCAAAACAACATCGAACCCATACAAGCCTGCACACTTGTGATGCTTTCTACGGGGCAGTATTAGTTAGCCATTCTGCCTTCAAAACCCATTTCTACAAGCATTTCGTAGGCATTCCATACTTCAGCAGGAATTTCCATTGCTATTAAGAAACCTTTTTCGGGATATATTTTTAGGCGTTGTAAATCTCCTGTCATGTTGCTAATCACTCGTGCTTTACTGATATTATTTTCAGCACAACGAGCAATATACGATTCGTAAGTATCGGGCAAAGCACTTGCCGTAAAATCAAAATCGGTAAATTGCACTTTTGCCGTAGCCCACGTGCGACGCACCATGTAAGGTTTCTGCACCAGAATAAAACTTTTAAAACCAAGGCTTTTTTCCTGTAAAAGTTTTCGAGTAAAAATAAAGTTTTCACCCGTGTTTGTTGCTTCATTTTCTAATATAATTGCCTCGGCAGGAACACCCTTTTCTATAGCAATATCAAAAAACGCTTCTGCTTCAGACTTTGGCGTAGTATTTCTTAATTCACCAATAGGTCGAACAACTCCTCCCGAAAAAACAATGTATGAAGCAAAGTCTTCGTGATACAATTGTGCTGCATAATCTGCCACACTTGGGTCGTGGCTTCCTAAAACAAAAATACAATCAGCTTTTTGAAGGTCTTGTTTCAGAAAGTGATAATCAAAAAGTAGCTGTGCGTAATAGTCAATCTTATTTTCGTCCATTTATCAATGTTTTTTACCTGTTGGCAAAATTATATAATAATGACCAAAAATTAATGATACTTTTATTAATGAATTTCGTCAGAAGTTCGTTCTTAAATAAAAAATAAATTTACAATACAATGATAAATGCAAAACATTTGGCAACATTCGTACTCGGAGCAGCAGCGGGTGTAGCACTTCATAAATACTTACAAACCGAAGAAGGCGAAAAGGCTTTGAATGATTTGAAAATTAAAGGTAATCAATTGAAAGACGATGCCGAACAAGCAATTGACAAAGCCCCAGAATATTTCGAGAAATTGAAAACCGAAGGAGCAGCAGCATTGAAAGACAGTTTTCCAGGAATTGAGGCATTTCTACAAGAATTATTTGGTAAAAACACGCCACAAGCAACGGTTGCCGAAGAACCAAAAGCATAATTTCGATTGTGGTGCGAACCGAGCATCGGTCGCTTCCAGTTTGCCGTAAAAGTAAAAGCTGTGTAAATTAGGTATAGTTTACACAGCTTTTTACAGCTTTTTTACCGTCAAAGTAACCTTATAATCTTTCAATTTTATCTCGCCACTATTCTCTGGATAAGGTAATACATCCGAAATCTCAACAGAATATTTTTGATTTCCTAACTCAACTGTGGTAGTAGAAGGTTTAGCATTATCAGCCAAAAACTCCAAAATAGCATCTTTTGATACATTCGACTCCGAAATTTTCAAATAAACTTTCACACTTCCCATCCAAACACAAGTAACATTTTTTGGACAACGACTGTCTTCTATTTTTGTAATTTTCACCTTCACACCTTCCTGATAAGCTACTTCATTATCATAAGTTGCTTCAATTTTATTGCCTAACGTCACGCTTGGTACAGCCGAGTTTTCTTTTGTGCATGAAATAATTGCAAACATCAAAACTATTATTAATTTGTCCATATTTATATATTTTTTCAAAACTGATAATACATTAATGATGCTTTTTGTTGGAAAATGGTTGTAAGCACAATCAAAAATATCCACCAAATTGCCATTCCACAAACCCAAAACTCCATTTATGTAGATTTCTTTGAGAGATTAATATGGAAAATCTTATCTTCGTCATGAAAATTTTAAACCCCCATTAATGCCATGCGTTCTCACGAAATTGACTACAAAATTTTTGGCGAAGATATTCAAATCGTCGAAATAGAACTTGACCCTAACGAAACCGTTATTGCCGAAGCTGGTACTATGCTTTTTATGGAAGACGGCATTCAGTTTGAAACCAAAATGGGTGATGGCTCACAGCCTCAGCAAAGTTTAATGGGCAAACTCATGCAAGCAGGTAGCCGAGTGCTAATGGGTGAGTCTATTTTTATGACTCATTTTACCAATCGCTCGAATATTAAACGAAAAGTAGCTTTTGCAGCCCCATACCCAGGTACAATAAAGGCAGTGGATTTGGCAAAAATTATGGGAAATACGCTCATTGTACAGAAAGATGCCTTTTTGTGTGCAGCCATGGGTACAAGTATTTCGATTCATTTCAATCAAAAGCTTGGAGCTGGTTTCTTTGGCGGCGAAGGCTTTATTTTAGAAAAAATTCAGGGTGACGGCATGGCTTTTATTCATTCAGGTGGAGTTGTGATTGAGCGTCAGTTGAACAACGAAACACTTCGCATTGACACCGGTTGTGTAGTTGGTTTCGAGCCACAATTACAATTCGACATCGAACGCTCAGGAAGTCTAAAATCAATGGTTTTTGGCGGCGAAGGTATCTTTTTAGCAACTTTGCGTGGCACAGGCAAAGTTTGGATTCAATCGTTGCCAATTTCAAAACTTATCCAACGCCTCACGCCTTATGGTGGAAATGCAGGTAAAGAAAGTGGTTCGGTTTTAGGTGGTTTGGGCAGTTTGTTTGAACGTTAATTGAATAAAAAAGTTTTTATCTTTAAGTACGGCTTCGCTGGGCGATACTCACTCAAAGCGAAGCCGTACTTTTTTATAATCATATTAATTTGTTAGTCGAGATAAAATTCTCTAAAAAATATTTAATTTTGTAGCAAAATCGATCACTAATAAAAAAATGAAACCACTAAAAGGAATCTTCTTATTTGCCATAGTACTTTTATTATCAAATAGTTGCAAGCAAAAAACCAGTGCCGAATATAGTCAGGAAGTCAATAATGCAGATTTTTATCATGGCTGCGTCAATCAGCTAACCGACGTAATTATTCATGATATTTTTTCACCACCTGTAGCAAGTCGAATCTACTCTTATGCTACTTTGGCAGGTTATGAGGCAATGGTTTCAGGCAATAAAGACTATCCTTCGATGGTTGGGAAAATAAAAGATTTCAATAAAATTTCGCAGCCAGAAACAGGCAAAGAATATTGTTACCCATTATCGGGCATCAAAGCATTTATGACTGTTGCTCGTGGACTTACTTTTTCGGTTGAAAAATATGATGACTTTGAAAAAGGTTTGGATAAAAAATTCAAAGATGCGGGCGTACCAAGCGATGTCATTGAGCGTTCGGTAGCTTACGGAGATTCAGTCGGAAAAGCGGTTTTGGCTTATGCAAAAAAAGACAAATACCCACAAACTCGTGGTTTACGCTATACTTTACAAAATAAACTTGGCTCTTGGCAGCCAACTCCTCCTTCGTATGCCGATGCCATCGAGCCAAATTGGGGTTCAATTCGCACTATGGCGATAGATTCTTCTACGCAATTCATGCCACCTGCTCCATTTGCTTATGATTTGGCAAAAACAAGTCTATTTATGAAAGAGGTAACAGAAATATCTGAAATGGGCAAAAATTTGACCGAAGAAGAAAAACGAATCGCATGGTTTTGGGATGATAATGCTTTTGTTATGAATGTACAAGGACACGTGATGTTTGCTGATAAAAAAATGACTCCAGGTGGACACTGGCTTGCTATCGTAAAAACTGTTTGTAAAGATAAAAAAGCTGATTTAATGAAATCGGCACAAGCATATTTATTAGTTTCGATTGCCTTGCGAGATGCTTTTATTAATTGTTGGGAGGTAAAATATCGTTACCATAAAATCCGTCCCGAAACAATTATCAATGCAAGCGTAGATACCAAATGGATTCCATTTTTGCAAACGCCTCCTTTTCCTGAATATACCAGCGGACATAGCACCATTTCGGGTGCATCTGCCGAAGTTTTAACCCAACTTTTTGGTGAAAACGTAGCCTTTACCGACTCTACCGAAGCTAAATTTGGTCATGGTGTAGGGCAATTCAAATCATTCTATGAAGCTGCCAACCAAGCATCTATCAGTCGTTGCTACGGTGGAATTCACTTCCGTTCGGCATGTGATGAAGGCTTGATAACAGGTAAGAAAATCGGAGAATGGGTAATGTTAAAGGCGAAAAAGTAATATACTCGCTTTAGAAAACTTTGAATAATGACAAAACACATTCTTCTCATGGACGGGCCCGATGCAAAAGGTCTGATTTTTCATGTAACAAGCGTACTTTATAAAAATGAATGCAATATTATTTCGCAAGACGAATACGTTAGTCCTGATGGTGGCGAACCTAACGGACAGTTTTTCATGCGAACTGAATTTGAGTCGCCTGATAAACTCGACCCGCAAAAAGTTTTGAAAGACTTGCGAGTAGCAATTGCCACACCAGAAATAAACTTACGCATCAATCCCAAAAAGAAAAAAGATGTGGTGATTTTGGCAACAAAAGAACATCATTGCTTGTCAGATTTGCTTATTCGCTATAATTTCGATGAACTGGATGCCAATATTTTGGCAGTCGTGAGCAATTATAATACACTTCAACCTTTTGTTAGTAAGTTCGGAATTCCATTTCATTATATCACGCACGAACACAAAACCCGGGAAGAACACGAAGAAGCCATTCTCCGAACTTTGAAGATTTACCAACCCGAATATTTAGTTTTGGCAAAATATATGCGTATTCTTTCACCCGAATTTGTTTCACATTATCCTAACAAAACTGTCAATATTCATCATTCATTTTTACCTGCTTTCATCGGAGCTCATCCTTACCGACAAGCCTACGAACGTGGTGTAAAAATTATTGGAGCTACGGCACATTTTGTCAATAATAATTTGGACGAAGGGCCAATAATTGCTCAAAATGTAAAAGATATTGACCACCGCTATACTGCCAGCGACATGGCTCGTGAAGGAAAAGAAGTAGAGAAATCGGTACTAACGCATGCCCTAAAGTTAGTCTTTAACGACCGTGTTTTTATTTATGGAAACCGAACGGTGGTGCTTTAGTTTTACGACAAAATAGATTTGAGGAATCATTTTTCTATCCGACTTCAATTTTATTTACATCTATTACTTATTTTATATTTGCTTCTACAAATAGTCCACTTTTTTCAATATGTGCTATTGTTGATGGTTTTATATGAATACATTTTATGTACATGTAATAGTCAAATCCAAATCTAATCTCAATATTTTCATTTACCAAGAGCATCCAAACTGTTTCTCTTAATATTAATCTTATAATTTTGTCAAGCTGAATCAAGTCCAATTTTAAACCATTTTTGAGTATTTTTACTTCTTTATCAAAGTCAACAATAATATTTTTAAGTCGTCCATTCTTCTCATGTTTTTTAAAATCTTTTTTTGTGTCATACAATTCAATGGAATCGACTTTTAAGAAATGAACATTCATTTCATTCAGAATAATCTTTACAGTATTAACATAGGCAGTTTCTATTTTTTCATATTCTTCGTAAGTTGGATTATTGTATTTTGGTTTTCCGATATCACTTATCGCAGTCCACTCAGAACTATCCATGTAGCACCCATCTTCATTTCTCTTTTGTGGATTAAATTTTGTAATTCTGTAACTCGTCATAAATTAAGTATAAGAAGGATTATCAGTTAATTGATTATGTTAAACAACTCCTCCTAATTTTTCACAATCACAAACTCCACACGGCGGTTTTGTGCTTTTCCTTCTTCGGTGTCATTAGAAGCCACCGGGCGAGTTTCACCAAAACCAACACTTGTAACTCGATTGGCAGAAAGTTTCTTTGAAAGTAGATAAGTACGCACCGATTCGGCACGGTCTTGCGAAAGTTTTAGGTTGCTTTCGTTTGAGCCAACATTATCTGTATGTCCTTGTATTTCGATGGTCAAGTTTATATTTTCTTTCATTGTTTCAGCAATTCTATCTAACTCAGGGAAAGATTCTGAGCGAAGCGTAGCTTTGGCATATTCAAAGAAAATATTATTCAGAAGAACCTTTTCACCCGCTTTTATTGGCACAAGTTTCAAATCATCCCCATCAATTTCTTTGTATTCTTTTATTTCTGTCAAGTCAATATTCTTACCAATCGCAATAAAATCTTTCGCCACTGCTCGGTACGAATATTTAGAACCGTATGGTAAAGTAATTTTATATTCACCAGTCGTTGGGTTGGTATCTGCCACGCCAGCCTCTTCGCCATCTGGGAGTGTTTGATAAATAATTTTTGCTTCAATTGGTCGCCCTGTTTTTTCATCTAAAACTCTACCACTAATCATCACGACAGGCGTGGGTGCAGTTTTATTAATATCTATCGGACTCTTTCCTTCGCTCAAACTTTTTTGTTCTTCAATTCTGCTATTAGAAGTTTGTGTACCGCCAATTGTTGGTTCAATTTTTTTATCTTCTTTTAGCTTAAAACGCACTAAGTCGCCTTTTCCTACAGAGTTTTTCTTGGTAGTCATGTAAGCATACTCGCCCGAAGCGGCAATTGTATAAAAATATTCGTTGGCATCGCTATTTACTTTTTCACCCATATTGATTGGTTTCGACCATTTCCTCCAACTTCTATCCATACGTTTAGAAACCCAAATATCTGTACCTCCCAAACCACTTTTTCGGTTAGTAGAAAAATACATTGTATAATTATCAGATGCTAAAAAAGGTGTTGTTTCAGTATCGCCAGTGTTAATATCAGTGCCTAAACTTTCGGGTTTTGTCCATTTTCCATCTTTCCCTAAAAAACATACATAGAGGTCATCTTCTTTACCATTTTTCTTTTCGCTAAAAGCCAAAATCAAAGTTTTTCCATCATTCGACAAGCATGCAGTCAAGAATTGTCCCTTACAAAGATCATCAAATTTGGGAATCAACACTTTTTGAGGCTCCGACCAACCAGTTTTTGTCTTTTTGCACATCGAAATTCCTGCCTCGTTTTCTCTACGTCCTGCACTATAAACGCCCGAAATCAAAATCGTATTTCCGTCGGGTGTAATACTAAAAAGGTCATTGTATTGGTCTTTATTAATTGTATTGGGCATTCGTCTGGCAATTGTCCAAGTATTTTCTCTCAACTCCGAATACCACACATCTTGACTTCGTTTTGCTCCATAACTATTAGAAGGATGGCTTACACGACAAAAATATAAAGTTTTACCATCGGGTGAGATAACAGGGCTTGCCTCGTGAAATTCAGTATTAATTGCCGAACCCAATTGTTCGAGTGTTTGTGCGAATGAAAAAGTAGAAATAAAATAAGCTAATAATAGGATAGTCTTACGCATGATGTGTTTTTAGTTTTTAACTCCCTCTCCTCGAAGGAAAGGCTCGGGTGAGGTGAAAGTCCAGTTGGTCAGTCAAATCGTCATACAAATAACGCAATCTCCAAGCCAAAATGTATGAAATTCTTAAAAAATCGTTATAAAATCCTTAGTTTTGCAAAGCAAAAGCTAAACTCAAAATTTAAAATCAAAATTCCGAAATAGATTATAATGCCAGTGAATAAAATTTTTGATGCCTTTGATAATTTACGTGTCCTTATAGTGGGTGACGTGATGATTGATTCTTATGTATTTGGGAGAGTTGAGCGTATTTCACCCGAAGCCCCCATTCCAGTTGTAAACGTGAAGCGGAAAGAAATTCGCTTAGGAGGAGCTGGAAACGTGGCTATGAACATAAAATCGCTTGGAGCAACCCCCATTTTATGCACAGTCGTGGGAGCAGATTCTGACGCAAAAGACTTACTTAACTTGTTGATAGATAATGATTTACCAATTGATGGAATCATACAAAGTAAGGCTCGAATAACAACTGTAAAGCAACGAATTTTGGCTGGTTCACAACATATTGTCCGAATAGACTCTGAAATGGATTCGCTGATTAATGCTGACGAACAAGCTCTTTTGATAGAAAAAGCCGAAGCCTTGGCGGAGTCGTGCGATGTTATTATTTTTGAAGATTACGACAAAGGAGTTTTGACTGCCGAAAGTATTAAGCAAATTGTTGCTTTTGCAAAATCAAAAGGCATTCCGACAATCGTTGACCCTAAAAAACGAAATTTTTTGAATTATCAAGGAACAGATATTTTTAAGCCAAATTTGAAAGAGTTGAAAGAAGGGTTAAAAATTGATTTCGATGCCAAGAATTTAGAAGAAGTAAAATCTGCAGTAGCATCCGCAAAAAACATTTTGGGGGTAAATGGTGTTTTTTTAACACTATCAGAAAATGGTGTTTTTATTGACTTTCAAGATGAAACACATCATATTGCTGCACATTTGCGTAGCATTACCGATGTTTCGGGGGCGGGCGATACCGTTGTGAGTATTGCGGCAATGTGCTTAGCTCTGAAATTATCTCCTAAAGTTATTGCAGAAATGTCTAATTTAGGAGGAGGGTTAGTATGCGAGTACGTAGGTGTGATGCCTATTGAAAAAGATAAACTTAGAAACGAATATAACAAATATTTTTAACAATGAAAAAAAGCACCCAATCGTCTATTTTTAGAAAATTGCGGTGCTAAAAACTCAGAATTTCGGCAAATTGATAGTGGTTACAATTCATCTATGTGAATTATTTCATTGAAGGTCTGTAAGGCAATGATTGTTTTTCTTTTTTGCTTAAAGAATAAACTACAACTCCTACAGCCACGGCGGCTAATCCGACTAATACTCCCTTTTTCATTGTCGTATGATGTTTAAAATGTTTCTTTGGTATTTTTGAACAACTAAATAACGAAAAATAATAATCGATTGTTTCAACAAACACTTAAAAATTGCTTAAAAATTTATTTTACGGTAATTATATTATTTTTGGTCAATCAACTTTATAGATATTAAATAAAAATAGAAATATTTACCTCAAAGCATTACTTTTGCCTAAACAAACATAATTATTAAAGAAATTTTTTTATGTAGTATATTTATAAGTATTATCTTGACATTTAAGTCTATTTTAAGTTTTAAGGAAGTTTCTTATATAAACATTATCAAATTTTGAGCCAAACTATTGGATTAGTCATGCGTTCGACAGGTTCTTGGTACGATGTTCGTTCCAAAGAGGGAGATATTTTGCAATGTCGGCTAAAAGGAAAATTTAAAATAAAAGGTTTTAAAGTAACTAATCCTATTGCGGTTGGCGATAAAGTGGTCTATGCAATAGAAGACGAAAATCGCAATACGGGTATGATTAGCGAAATCTTACCACGTGAAAACTACATCATTCGTAAGTCAGTTCATAAGACTGCTCACGGACATTTATTGGCAACAAATATCGACCAAGCAGTGCTTATTGCTACTTTAACTTTTCCAAGAACCTCACTTGGTTTTATTGACCGATTTTTAGTCGCAGCAGAGTCTTTTAGAATTCCTACTGTATTGATTTTCAACAAATTAGACCTATTAAATCAAGAGCAAATCGATTACCAACAAGAGCTTACACAATTGTACGAAAGCCTTAATTATCCTTGTGTATTCACCTCTGCAATTGATGGAAATGGGGTGGCTGAATTTTATGACATTTTGAGAGGAAAAGTATCATTAATTGCAGGACATTCGGGCGTTGGCAAATCTACTTTAGTTAATGCCATTGCTCCTGATTTAGATTTAAGAACTTCAAAAGTTTCAACATTTGCTAATAAGGGGGTTCATACTACTACCTTTGCCGAAATGTTTGAGATTGATGCTGAAACTTTTATCATTGATTCTCCAGGTATCAAAGAATTAGGATTAGCAGATATGGAAAAAGAAGAAATTAGTCATTATTTTCCAGAAATGTTAAAATTAATTAATCAATGCCGTTTTAATAATTGCCTGCATCTCGACGAACCAAATTGTGCTATTAAAGAGGCGGTCATGGAAGAAAAAATTGCCCAAAGTCGTTATTTTAGTTATTTGAGTATGATGGACGGTGGTGATAATAGGAAATAGTGTAGTAAACGGTCAATAGTCGACTACCTACGGTGAAGCAGTACTATCGACCATGTACTTTGAACCGTTATCTAAATCCCTCCTTTTATCATCAAAATCACTTGTTTTAAACAAATATCATTTTTGAGAAATATTTATTCTTGTTCTTTTGTTAAAAATCGTAATTTTGCTCGACTATAATTAAAAGTCTATGGAAGAAGAAGAAATTGTAGAGGTAGTAGCACGGTACTCCGAAAAAGAAAAATACGCAGTTTTTGATAAAGAGTTTATGCCGCACATAGACTCGATGTATAACTTTGCCTTTCGCTTAACTAATGATGAAGACGATGCCAATGATTTGGTACAAGACACTTATCTAAAAGCGTTCCGATTTATCAATTCGTTTGAAAGAGGAACTAATGCAAAAGCATGGTTGTTTAGAATTCTGAAAAACAGTTTCATTAACGACTATCGTAAAAAGAGTAAAGAACCATCAAAGGTAGATTACCAAGACGTTGAAACGACCTATAATTCGACAGAAGATGCCGAAATGGACGCTACAACTGACCTGCGAACCGAAACTGTGCAAGACATGATTGGCGATGAAGTTGCCAATGCATTAAATAGCTTGCCCGTTGATTTCAGAACGGTCATAATCTTGTGCGACATCGAAGGGTTTACGTATGAAGAAATGGCCAAGATTTTAGATATTCCGATTGGCACTGTACGTTCGAGATTACACCGAGCCAGAAATTTGTTGAAAGAAAAACTAAAATCTTATGCTTCTTCAATGGGTTATAAAACCAAAGAATTAGAAACCGAAGATGAATAATTAAGCATCATAAGGAACAATTAATAAAACATTATTGTTCTATTTGACGAATACAAATACTTGCATATCAGGTATTTGTAAAAAACAATTTAAACTTTTTTTCGGAAAGTTGAAAAGAAATATTTTAACAATAAAACTAAAAGTTGTTTCCCAAACCATTATATCAATGAAGCATAAGTGCGAAAATCAGCAGAAATGTATGAAAATGATACAAGCCGTACTTGACGGCTCGGCATCTGCTGAAGAAGTAGAACACTTCAAACAGAATATGGACGAATGTATGCCTTGTATTGAAACTTACAAGTTGGAGAAAAGTGTGAAAGAAGCTATGCAGGGGAAAGTAGAGAAAAAATGCTGTCCACAGTCAATAATCGTTGATATTCGAGCAAAAATTGGTTTGGCATTCTTACTTTTAGGTTTTATAACTATTGAAATAAAACTCTATCACATTTTATTTAGTTGTTAATTTTGAATCATTGATAGACACGATTTGCAGTCTATAATTTTATAAATAGCACAAAAAAAAGCCATCAAACTTTAGGGTCTGATGGCTTTTTTTGATTAGAACAAATACAAATATTCTACAAGACCTCAGGATAGCTGTAAAACTTGAATTTATTGGCCTGTTCCCAATCATGAAGCCATGATGCTTTGATGGAATCATCAAAATATTTATTTGCTGAAATATTATTGGGCAAAAGCTCCTCATTTTTAGCAATAAGCCTTACAGGAACTAACGAAACACCATTTTGAATGGCTATGCTTGCTCGTTTATGTCCGTCAAGAATTGCCCATTTACCTCGTCTTTCAAAAACACTAATTGGGTAGTCAGACGAGGGCGAAGTAAGATTAATTTGGTCTTTTAAATCAATAAAATCATCATTAAAAGTTTCGTTAATGTTTTGAGTAGGAAACAAAATCTTAGGATTGCACCAAATTACACCTTTCTGAAAATCTTTTTGATTAATTATTTTGATGATAAATCGTGCAATCGTAATCGTTTTTAGTTCGGTTGTGTTAAGTGTCAAATCAAAATTTTTATAATCAGAACAATCAGCTTTATATTCCTTCAAAAACCTATTATTTTCGCTACTTTTTCGTAAAATAATAGAGTCCATCGTTTCTTGAAGTGTCGTATAAGTGGTTTCATTAATTCTGGTCGAATCATTCATAATTCGTTTAGCCGCTACTTCAATATCAATCAGAAAATATAATTTTATTGATGATGGAATAAAGAACCAGCCAAGGCGGGAATCAACAACAAAGTTTTTGTCTAAGGTATTTAATGCCCTGAGATTATCATCAATTTCTTTGTCAATATCTTTATTAGTATCAGCTAAATTATTGAGTTCGAGTGTCGTCATTCCATACCGACGAGCCATATCTCGCTGAATCGCACCTGTCGAAAGATATTTAAGGTTGAGTTCTTCCGATAAAATTTTTGCGATTGTGCTTTTTCCACTTCCTAAGTCGCCCGTGATGGTAATTTTCATAAGAATTTTTGTACTTTTTTTAAATTTTGACAAAATTATTCTTTTATTCTTAATTTGGCTACATCAAATCGTACATATTCAGTATTTTTGGAATATTTTTAATAAAGGAAGTAGATAAAATAATTGATAATTTACTAAAAACTTATAATCAATGGTTAAAGTTACTGACTATTGACTGTGGACTATTTATATGAAAATCGGCTTATTTTTTGGTTCATTCAATCCTATTCACGTCGGGCATTTGATAATTGCTAACCGAATGGCATACTGCACGGATTTGGAGCAAGTTTGGTTTGTGGTTTCACCCCAAAACCCTTTCAAAAAGAACAAAAGTTTACTACACGAATTCGACCGCTTCACGATGGTAGAAAAAGCAATCTCAGACAACTATCGTTTGAAAGTATCTAACATTGAGTTTTCGATGCCCAAGCCAAGTTATACAATTGATACGCTCACAAAATTGGTAGAACGTCACCCAACCCACGAGTTTAAGCTAATAATGGGTGAAGACAATTTGGTGCAGTTTGAAAATTGGAAAAACTACGATAAGATTTTAGAATACTACGAGTTATATGTTTATCCACGTCCCAATACTGCTGAACATAACTTCAAAATTCATCCAAAAGTAAAATTTATTGAAGCTCCCTTGCTTGACATTTCAGCTACTTTTATCCGAAATTCTATCAAAGAAGGAAAATCTATTCGCTACATGGTGTCTGATGTGGTAGAAGAATATATTCGTTGGCAGAAGTTTTATTTGTAGAAGTTTCTTCATACTAAATGTTCTATAGAAAAAAATATTAGTCAATATTTGATTTTAGAGGTTGTTTACGTTTTTGCTGGTAAAAAATGACACTTTTTTGAACAAAGAGTAAGTTAAAAAGGTGCATTTTAAGTTATGAATCAACAAAAGTATAGAATTTGGACAAGTTTAATATTTATATCGACTCTTCCTTTCTTTTAATAAAAAATGAAGCAAGAATACCTTAGAGTAGCACTATTTTTTTTAATATTTTTAATCATTAACTATGCTCAATAAGACTCTTTTTCGCTCGGAAAATTAGAAGATTTTACATCTTTGGTAAAATTAATTACGGCTTCGGTCATGATTGAATGTAAATCGGCATAGCGACGAAGAAAACGTGGCGAAAAGTCTTTATTGATTCCTAACATATCATGCACAACCAAAATTTGTCCATCACAGCCATTTCCAGCACCAATACCAATAGTAGGAATATTAATTGCTTCAGTTACTTTTTTTGCTAATCCCGCAGGAATTTTTTCTAAAACCATTCCAAAACAACCAACTTCGTCAAGCATTTTGGCATTTTCTATTAATTGTTCGGCTTCTTCGTCTTCTTTTGCTCGTACGGCATAAGTTCCAAATTTGTATATTGATTGTGGCGTAAGTCCCAAATGGCCCATGACGGGAATTCCTGCACTTAAAATTCGGACAATTGATTCTTTTACTTCAATTCCACCTTCCAATTTCACAGCGTGTCCTCCCGATTCTTTCATAATTCTGATTGCAGAACGAAGAGCTTCTTCCGAATTTCCTTGATAAGACCCAAAAGGCAAATCGACTACTACTAAAGCTCTTGTTACACCTTTCACAACTGCTTGGGCATGATAAATCATATTGTCGAGCGTAATTGGGAGCGTAGTTTCGTAGCCCGCCATAACATTGGAGGCAGAATCACCCACCAAAATTAACTCAACGCCTGCTGCATCAACGATTTTTGCCATTGAGTAATCATAGGAAGTTAAACAGGCAATTTTTTCACCTTTACGCTTCATTTCCTGAAGCGTATGCGTGGTGATACGCTTTGTTTCACTGTGAATAGACATTATTAATAGCGATTAATATTAGCAGATAGCTTTTTGCTGGCCTGAAAATATTTTTTTGTGAATGAAAAGGAATGATAATTTTAAGCTAATGCTAATTGCCTACTTAGGTATGAGCCACCCTTCGGGGTTTAAATGCTCGCTATTGTGCCAGATTTGGAAGTTTATTTCGGTTGCTCCGCCTGATTCTCCAGCGGTACCGATGGTTTCTTTTCCTGCGATTTTCTGTCCAACCACGGGAAAAATCTGTTGGAGATTAGCATAAACAGTAAAATATTCGCCGTGCTGAATCAAAACAACATTGCCAAGTCCAGGAATTTCAGTTACGTCTTTTACAACACCTTCATAAACTGACCGAACGGTTGCTTTTGCAGAGGTTTGAATGTCAATTCCATTATTATTTATTAAAACGCCATTCAAAACAGGATGCTCTTTTATGCCAAATCTATCCGAAATAAAACCTTTTTGTACGGGCCAAGGCAAACGAGATTTTGACGCACCAAACGATTTTCCAAGAGCTGTTTCCTCATCGTCAAGTGCTGATGCAATTGTTCTCGAATTTACTTTGGAAGATGGTTTTTTGAGTTTGTTTTTTACTAATTTTGAGTCTCGGTCTTGTCGCAATTCACGTTCTTTATTTTTTCGGGAAATTTCACGAGCAACAACATTTTCAATTAAGGTTTCTAAGCGATTGACCGACCTATTTGTGGCTTCAATTTCTCTTCGTAAATCTTTTTCTTTTTTTGACAACTCGCCAATCATTTCTGTTTGACGGGTTTTAAGTTGTTCCAAATTTTGTGCTTCTGTTACTTTAGCTGAAATAATTCGCTTTTTATCTGATTTTTTACCTTCCAAATTTCCTTGTCGCTCACGTAATAATGCAACAACTTTAATCATTTGTGCCACCTGCGATTTACGATTATCGGTATATTGTTGTAGATATTTATACCGCATAATTAAATCATTGAACGACGAGGAAGAAAATAAAAAACTCAATTTATTGATTTTTCCACTGGTTTTAGAAGCCCCATAAAGCATAGCGGCATATTCTTTTTGGAGCGTATCTAATTTTTGTTCAAGACTGGCTTTGGCATAAATAATGTCTTGCATCTCCATATCAATTAAGTCCATGTCTTGTTCCATCAAGCCAATTTGTTCTTCTTGTGAAGAAATTTGCTGCTTTATTGCTTTTATTTTTCCAACAGTTACTTCCTTTTTTTCTTGTGTATTTTCTAAAGCCCGCTTCGTCTCAACAATTTTTTCTAAGTTTCTTCTTTTTTCGCTTTCGAGTTGCTTACGCGATTTTTTCTTGCGTTGAGCGGAGCTATCAAGGCCTACAAAAATGCCAAGAAATAAGATACCTATGAGTAAATATGTAAGTTTTTTTAGGGACATTATAACAAGTTTAAGCTCTTTGCATTTGATGGTCAGCAATCGTTGCGGAACAACCATTTACCGATAAAAGCCAACTACTTAGGTAAATAAGACTTCGGAATACTAAATACAAAACCTGGGCTTTGGTCTAAAATCTCAATTTTATTGTGCTGCAAATTTATTAAAGTTTGTAATATTTTTCCATTTTGCTGGGCATCAATCTGAGCTTTTATTTCATGTGGAATCAATAAATCGTTGATATTTAAGAAATTAGTATAGTCTATTTGCATTTTACTATTACCAGTTGAATCGCTTGCATTAAGTTTTTGGAGTTTAAATGATGGCTCGGCAATGAAGTTTTCAACTTGCAAGTTCTTTTCTTGTTGTTTAATCATAAACCCACCTTCTTGTTTTGATACTTCATCCATTTCACGTTTTTTTATAAGCATATTTCCAATCAAAATAGACTGAACAAGGTCATAATTAAGAGGATAATTAAACTGTTTGCTCAAGCTTGCAAAATCGAATTTATAGTATGTACGATGCAATCTGTCTAAGAAAATGATAGAATCTTGTGTAATAATGCCCCTTGCTCCTTCTAGTCCTACTACGATGGAAAGCCAAATGATACTGTCTTTTTTGATATGAATATTAACTGGAAACGACTGACTTTCTCCTGCCGTCGTAAAATTGACTTTCGATTTAATATTCAGATATTTGAAGTCTATTTCAGCGGGTTGAACATCAATTTTTGGCGTAATCCGTATTTCAACTTGCGGTAAATTTTGTATTATTTCAACCTTTGTAGCCTCAATTTTTGTTGAATCTACTTGATTAACTTCCTTTTTGTGTATTCGCTGACGCTTGCAAGAAGTTGCTGATAGTAGAATAAAAGTAATAATTATTAGAAAAGAATATCGAGTTATCATTTTTTATGGAAAATTAAAAGCACTCCCAATTGGAGAGGCGGTTTGAAGATTTTATTGAGTACGGTCAAATTTACTCAATCAACTGTCCAGACTGGATTTTTTTATCAATACTTTTGCTGTTTTCACCCATTTGACGGGCTTTTTTCCATTGTTCAAGGGCTTTGTCTTTTTCGCCAAGTTGAAACAATACATCTCCATAATGCTCAATTATTGTACCGCTAACCCCGCTGTTTTGTTTGATGGCTTTCTCCAAAAACTCACGAGATTTTTGATATTCCTTCATCGTGTAAAGTACCCAAGCATGCGTATCTAAATAAGTGGCATTTTCGCTAAATTTTTCAGCCAATCGGCTTGATAATTGCACGGCTCTACTTAGTTTATCTTTGCGAAGCGAAAGATAATAACTATAATTGTTTAGCACGTGCTCGTAGTCAGGGTCAGTTTTTAGTACGGCTTCGTAGGCATCGTCTGACTTGGCATATTGTTTCAATTCATTGTAAGTATCGCCCAGAAGTGCATTAACGTGCTTACCTAATTCAGGATTATCAACTGCCAAATTTCGTGCTTCTTCCAACGAAGAAATAGCTTTTTCGTAGTTTTTCTTGGCAAAATTGGCAAAACCATTGTGATACCAGAAAAAAGATTGATTTGGAAAATACTCAATTGCTTCTTCTGAATGTTTGGCTAAACTATCAATATGATTTAGTTTTGAGTCTAACTCGACAATAGCGAGCCAAACTTCAAAAACAGATTTGTCATAAAGCGTTGATTTTACATAACTATCACGGGCGATAGCCATTTCACCTTTTTTCATCAATAAATCGCCCAAAACTACATAGCCTTTTGCTTCTTTTGGCGACTGTTTGACTAATTCCTGCGTGAGATTCAAAAGATTTTCTAAGGTTTTGTTGCTGTTATCTTCTTTCATCATGAGCATATAGCTGCCCAAAATCTTGAATTTTATTTCAACAGGAAGGTTTTTATTAGCAAAAGCCACTTGCAACTCTTCGTTACATTTTTCTAACTCATTTTGTTTGCGATAAATTTCTGCCAATAAAACATGACCTTCAGCAAAATCGGGGTTCTTTTTGACAGCATTTTGTAGCATTTTAATGGCTTGAGCATAACGTTCGTTTGAAATCAGAATTTGAGCTTGTTGCACTACATATTCTGGTTCGGTTGGCTCTGAGGCAATGAGTTTATCGCCTTCTTCGATGGCTTTTTCTAATTTATTTTGTTTCAAATAAATCAATTGTTTTTGACGAGTAATTTCTTCGCTGACACCTATTGTTCGCTCAATTTTATTGTAAATTTCAACAGCATCCGAAAACTTTTCTTGCAAAATATAAACATTCGATAAGTCAAGATAATTATCGACATCGTTCGGAAATTTATCAGCAAGTTTTTCATACATCGTTGTTGCTTCCTTATAACGCTTTTGTTTGGTATAGATTTCACCTAAAAATTTTCGATAAAACTTATTGTCATCATCAATTTTTAAGGCTTTTTCGCTGTAAATGCTTGCATTGGCAAGGTCGTTGGTGGCTAAAAAGGATTTTGCCAACATAAAGTTTACGCCCGAACTGGTAGGATTTTCTTCGGCGGCTTTCTTGAAAAGTGGAATGGCTTTGTCGAAAGTTTCGGCAATGTAATATTTCATTCCCTCTACAAAATAGGCTTCTGCTTTTAATTCTTTTTCCGATATGCCTTCATCGTCAGTTTTCTTGTTTTTCTGAGCAAATGAACATATCGGTAAAGCGATTAATGCAATAAATATGATTTTTGAAAACTTCATTTATATGAGTTAAATAGTAGGACTTTAACGCTAAAGTTGCTTGAATATTGCAGCAAAAAGACCGCAACATTCTTGCCAAAGAATAATCAAAGTTCTTAATTTTTCTTGACAAATTAGCTATATTTTACTCATTTTATGCTGAAATACATTTGAAAAGAGAAGGTATTCTATGATATTAAGTATCTCTTGTTCATTTCGATTCTAAAAAAGGCATTTAGATGAGCTTATTCTAAATATATTTTTTGGGATGGATGCTTAAAACGGCTTCCAGTGAAACTGATTATCGCAAGCAACATTAATGACCAAAAGAAAAAACTAAGATAAAGTATTGAATATACCTCTCCAATTATCAACCTAATGAGTATTTATGTCATAATGCCACAAATTAATGATGTGCCACAACTGACCAATAAACTCGTACTGATAGCTTTATATATAAAATGGATATTCGGACATTCAAGATTTAATACATAATATCATAATAATAGTTGGTGGGTATGATATGATAATATTTAGTGTATCTTTGGGATAAATAGCTAAAGGCATTCAAATTATAATGAATATAAAGTCAAAAACACGAAACACAAGGGTAATAAAGCTTAACGAACGCCATAACATTGTTTACATCAAACATTTGGGACAAGAACCTTATAATGAAATAAAATTTGAATGTGGCAAAACCATAATCGTGAGTTATAGTCTTAACTATTGGCACAGTGTTTTTCAAGATTTTCAACGTATCAACAAAGGCGTTTTGATAAATCCTGATAAAATCATTAGTCAAGTTGGCATTCAAGAAGTAGAATTGATGGATAATTCTAAATTTTTATATTCTCGCAGAAAGTTAAAAAATAGTCTTTCTTAGTAGGTATTTCTACACAAAATCTAATATTTCTAACAAATTATTTACGAAATTAATAATTACACGAGCGACCTTTACCGCTCAATAAAAATTCGTTGTTCTTTTTAAAATTCTTTTTAAATCGAATGTTTTTAAAGCTTAAATAGTATAATATTGTAAATATTTCACCTTATCCGTATTGATTAAATATGAAAAATACATTTATCTTCTATCTATTTTTAGCCGCCATTCCTTTCTTTGCTCTATCTCAAGAAGAAAAAGAAAATCCAGGTGCCAGAGCGGAATTTGAATATCAAATGACTAAAGACCCAAAAACAGGTCTTGTGCCAAGAAATGAACTCGAAAAATCGAGGAGTATTATGACCCAAATGATAAAACTAATGGCACCAATTCCAAATATTGCGTGGACAGAAAGAGGTCCTAACAATATTGGCGGACGTACCCGTGCCTTGATGTTTGACCCAAATGATAATAAGAAAGTTTGGGCAGGTGGTGTGGCAGGTGGTTTGTGGTACAATACTGACATCACAAATGCCAATACCACTTGGACAAAAGTGGATGATTTTTGGGACAATATCGCTATTGGTGATATTGCTTATGACCGAAGCCCAGGTAATTCACAAACAATGTATGTAGGCACAGGCGAAAG
>NZ_JAYWCU010000145.1:0-7746 GCF_043780375.1 Emticicia sp.
TAATGTTACTTCAATTCTAATGGAAAAACTGATAGTTTAGTTTTTTTGTTATACTAAAAATAAAAATAATGCAAGTATTAACCCGTAATTCGCATAATTTATTCAGATTATCAATAGGACATCTAACTACATTGTAATTTCAATAGTAAATCTTCAATCAGAAATCGAAAATACTAATTAATATCTATATCGTGTTAATATCTATATCGTGGAGTTCTAACAATTGATTTTTTTCCTGCTCGTAAAGCTGCTAAAGCATAGCTCAGTAATATTTCGTGAGATGTAGCACTTTTAGCATTTGCTCCTCCTACAACAATATCCATGGCATAACCTACTCTTAGACTTCCATTCATTAGGTTTGCTCCCAACAGTGTAGATACTGCATCGCCTGTTCGGTAACTTGCTCCAAACCAATATTTATTATCATAGGTTGCCATTGCTCCTACTTCTGCCGAAATTGTGCTTAAATCTGACTTTATGATAAGCATTGGGCTAACATCTATCATGTATGAAACGCCAAAAAGCATGCTTCCTGTTAAATAAGCACTTCTTTTCAAAGTATTAGTTGCAGTCTTTGTTCCAAGCCCAAAAGTAGGTTCGTTGAGGTGATTCATTGAAAGGCCAATAGAATATCCTGGATTATAAAGATATGCTCCTGCTCCCAAATCAAATGCTGATTGACTAACATTACCTGTTGCTATAAGCGGGTCATTCTCATCTCTTGCACGCAAACGACCGTAATCTATTCCTCTTGTAAAAAACCCACCACTTACACCCAAAGCCAACTGGCTACCTCCCACTGGAAGATGATATGCATACGAAAGTTTTAGGTCTCGCTGGGTGCTTGCTCCTATTTTATCGTTCACAAAAGTAAAACCTATGCCACTTTTTATCATTTTCAGTGGAATATTAGCAGAAATTACTTGCGAAACTGGAGCTCCGCCATCATCGAACGTACTTTGATAGCCCAGGTATTGGGTGCGGTATATGGCTTGAAAACGAGTAACATTTTCAGAACCTGCCGTTGCTGGATTGACAAATAGTTGGTTGAAAATATAATGACTAAACTGTGCATCTTGCTGTGCAGAAGCCTTGAAAGACACAAATAATACAATAATACAATAAATCTTTCTCATAGTGGTCGAAAAAAATAGTCAATGGTCAATAGACGATAAACATAATAAATTTTCTACGGGCAATTTAAGCAATTATTCGATTTCTTACCACTATAACGAAAAAAATTAGGCTAAACTTGTGGTTTAGCCTAATAACTTATTTTTTTAGATATTGTTTGCTTTTTTAATGTAGAGTTCCAAGGCTCCAGTCATTGAGGGGGCGTTTGGTAATGGAGCTTCTATATCTAAAACATATCCTGCATCTCGTATGGCTTTTGCAGTAGTTGGCCCAAAGGCTGCCAAACGAGTATTGTTTTGCTTCCACTCTGGAAAATTGTGATCTAATGACGTAATTCCTGATGGGCTGTAAAAACAAATTATATCATAGAATACCTCGGTCAAATCAGATAAATCAGATGGGACTGTTTCGTACATTACGGCTTCTGTGAGGTGCAAATCATTGCGATTCATCAAATTTGGAATGTCATTGCTACGAATATTTGAACAAGGAAATAGAAATTTCTCTGTTTTATGTTTCATAATTAATGCTTCCAAATCGGCTGCGGTTTTCTGCCCCACAAAAATTTTTCGTTTTCTAATAACGATGTATTTCTGTAGATAATTTGCCGTTTGCTCCGAAATACAAAAATACTTCATGTCAATAGGAACTTCAATTCGCATTTCTTTGGCGATGCGAAAGAAATTATCGACGGCATTTCTACTTGTCAAGATAATGGCTGTATGAGCCAAGATGTCCACTTTTTGGCGGCGAAAATCTCGGTGGTCTAAACCTTTCACTTCGATAAACGAGCGAAAATCTATCTTGATGTCATATTTTTTGGACATCTCAAAGTAAGGAGACTTTTCATCGGTAGGTCTCGCTTGAGTAACTAATATGCTCTCAACTTTACGGAGGCGGTCTTGGGTATTTTTTTCTGTTATATCACTCATCCAAATTGCGGGGTTTCAAATACAGAACAAGGGTTCTGTGGTTAATTTCAACAATAGAATCAACAGAATTTTTCTGTGAAAAACATATCATTACAAGGCAAATCTAATGCCAAGAATAACGGGCAACAATTCGACTATACAAAGGTACGAAATTAAATAAAGACTTTGTATAGGCATACTTCTATTTATAGTAAAATATAAAATAAAAAAGCGAATTAAATAAAAAACGACCACTGGTGCAAAAAGGTAAACTTGCCAGTTGAAATCATGCGGGAAATAATTCATGAAAAATACCAACATCACTAAAACCAATGCCGTATAGAAAATAATAGATGACTGAATGATTTTGAAATAGTGCAAATCGACAACTTTTTCAAGGTTAAATAGCTGTCCCATAAGACTAATAAAAAAATATTTTGTAATAAGTATCACAAATACTACCAAGCAGATACGAAAATAATTAGAAGATAATACCCCCAACGTTTCACCTTCTTGTAAAATAGTTCGTCCTCCAAATATATAAATACCTTTACTCTGTAAAAGCATATAAAAAAGCCCCATAATCAAACTTAATAGAATAATAAACATTACATTCATTCGACTGAGGGGTTTATTAATCAGAAAAGATTGCTCTCGAACTAAGGTATTTAGCAAATCTCGCAGGTTATAATATCGCTGAAAAGCCCGAACATAAGAGTTGGATAAATATGAAAACATCACTAGAATAAACATTGATACCATCACCAAATAATTTCGGTAAGGTGCTGGGGTGCGTGGTTTAGCCGTTATGCCTGATTCTGACAATACAATGGGCTTTTGGTCAAGCGAACGCTTGTAGCCAAGCAAAAGAATTTTATCATCAATACTATTTGAGCCATAAAGGGTAATATAGATGGTTGGCTGTTCATACACTTTATAAAGACTATCTACATTTAAGACTATCCATTTGCCAACGGGGATTTTCTGACGAAGAGAACCATTAATAAATAAAAAATTATCCGCTTTTTTTGAAAATACGAGCAGATTATAACCCCTATTGCTCTGAATATCACAGAAAAGAGTGTGAGATGGGTAAGCCAAATGCTGTTCCATGATGTATGGAATATAGGCTTTCATTCTATCATTATACACCTGCCAGTCGTCGTGGTAGTCGTGTACCAAGAAATACTGGTTGTCGGGTCCAACAGTGGTCGCAAACAGTTTTGATGAAATGAATAGCAAAAGTATGTAAAGAATCTTCTTCAAACGCTCTCTGGGATTTTTTTGCAAAATTATACAAAAAAGGTCAGACTTAACAATCTGACCTTTTGTTTTTATTAATATTCTAATTTTATGCTCTTCCCAATGCCTTCAACATCGTTGCTCCGATATCGGCAGGAGATGCTACCACATGAATTCCACATTCTGACATGATTTTCATTTTGGCTGCTGCTGTATCATCATCTCCACCGATGATAGCTCCTGCGTGTCCCATTCTACGACCTTTCGGTGCAGTTTGACCAGCAATAAAACCTACCACAGGTTTTGTTCCAAATTCTTTTATCCAACGAGCAGCTTCTGCTTCCATTCCTCCACCAATTTCGCCAATCATTACGATTCCTTCTGTTTCGGGGTCGTTCATCAAAAGTTCAACCGCTTCTTTAGTTGTTGTACCGATAATTGGGTCACCTCCGATTCCGATAGCAGTTGTTTGTCCTAATCCTGCTTTTGTCAATTGGTCAACTGCTTCATAAGTAAGTGTTCCTGACTTAGAAACTACGCCAATTGTACCTTTTTTAAAGATAAAACCAGGCATGATACCTACTTTGCATTCTTCGGCAGTAATAATTCCTGGGCAGTTTGGCCCAATAAGAGTTACTTTCTTACCTTGTATATAAGACTTCACCATAACCATATCTTTAGTCGGGATACCTTCTGTAATACAAACGATTACTTTAATACCCGCATCGGCTGCTTCCATGATTGCATCTGCTGCAAACGCTGGTGGTACGAAAATAATTGAAACATCAGCTCCTGTTGTTTCTACTGCTTGTTCAACAGTGTTGAAAACAGGACGGTCGAGGTGCAATTGACCACCTTTTCCTGGGGTTACACCACCAACGACATTAGTGCCGTATTCAATCATTTGACCTGCATGGAATGTTCCTTCCGAGCCAGTAAAACCTTGTACGATTACTTTGGAGTTTTTGTTTACAAGAACGCTCATTCTTTCGTCTATTTTTAATTTTACGTAAAAGTAGTCTGAAATGAGAAAAGTGCAAAAAAAAGTTAGTAGTTCGAAGGATTATATTCTGAATTATGAATTTAATATACTGACTATCAAGTAATTATAAATAAAAATATTTTTATTAAAACTTTATAGTTCTTTGAAAACTTTAAAACTATTAACACCCTGGGCGAAGTGTTTTGGAATTATCTTGTATCCAAACTTTTTGAGCGTCTTTCAGGCTATCGGTTACATTATGTAGTTTACGAATCATTTCTTTGGCTATTGCTCCTGCGGCACAAGGGCTTTGTCCAGTGATAATTTGTTGGTCAGAAACCACAAATAGTGCATAAGGAAAGATTGCTTTTTTGAAAATTGCTCCTCGTTTTTTTAATTCATTTTCGAGCGAAAACAACATATATTTTTTATTTCCTGCCAATATTTCTTCAAAATCTGAAAAGCCTGTAACTTGTCTGTTATCAATGAGGTAAGAGCCATTGCTGAGTTTAATATTTATTAGCCCACTTACGCCATGAGCAATTGCGGATATTACTCCTCCATTTTCGTAAATAGTTTTAGCAATGTGCTGAAAAGCCTCATTATCAGGAAAATCTTCTAAGGTTCCATATCCACCAGAAAAATAGATGGCATCGTAGTTTTTTGCATTTATCTGGCGAGGTGAAAGTGTGCATAGCAATTTCTTTTGGAAGGTTTTATCATGGTAAAATTCCCAGTCGCTTTTTTTTGTAAACATCCAATTTAGGCTATGTTTATCTATCTGTACTTCGCCACCTTGTGGACTACTGAGTGTATAACTATACCCGTGGGTTTCAAGCACCCGAGCAAAACGTGCAATCGTACTAAGCCAAACTCCCGAAGGTGCTTTCCCTCCAGGAAAAACCCGTTGATTTGTAGTAACAATTAAAATGTTTTTACTCATTTTAGTAGTAGGTTAGCATTTATGTAACGAAGTTAAATTAAAAGAAATGAGATTTCATAGATAATGGCACAATAAGTTAAAATATTTGATAAACGATTAGCTTTTTAATTATACAAAAAAGCCCCAAACTTATGAAAGAATGGGGCTTTTTGCTCAAAAAAATTATGTTATGCTATAACTTCAGCATCTTCAACTATTTCAACAGTCTTTTTCTTGCGAAACCACTTATCTCTCACACGCTCATTGATGTAGTACAAACACGGTACTATAATCAAGGTAAGCACTGTTGAGAAACTTAGACCAAAAATGATTGTCCAAGCTAAAATTCCCCAGAAAACGGCACTTTCTCCACCAAAAAATAAATGTGGATTTAACTCTGTAAACATCGTTACAAAATCTATATTAACTCCCAAAGCCAATGGAACAAGTCCCAAAATAGCTGCTGATGCCGTGAGCAAAACGGGAGTTAAACGCACACCTCCAGCTTCAATAATGGCCGCTTTTAGTCCATATCCCCTGCTACGCAATTCGTCGGTAAATTCTATTAAGAGAATACCATTTTTGACCACAATTCCTGCCAAAGCAATAATTCCAACGCCTGACATAATAATTGAGAAGGTCATTCCAAAAAGCATAAAACCTAAGAAAACACCAATAAATGACAACAAAATAGTAACAAAAATAATCATCGGTTTTATGACCGAGTTGAATTGTGTTGCCAAAATCAAGTAGATTAATAGCACTGCTGCTGCCAATGCTCCTGCTAAGAACGTTCCTGTTTCTTGTTGTTCTTCTTGCTCTCCACCCATTTTTACCGAATAACCACTCGCTACTTCCATTTGATCGAGTACTTTATCTTGAATTTCAGCAACTATTTCATTAGCATTAAATCCATTCAAAACCTCTGACCCAAGCGTAATCACACGTAATTGGTTTTTACGATTAATCTGACTAAAAGTTGTTGAATAACTAATGCTTGCTACCGAATTTAATGGTACTTGACGCAAAACACCGCCCATATTCATATCACGGTAAGTAATATTTAAACTCAGCAATTTTTCTATCTGATTACGGTCATCAGCTTTTAATCGCAATTGAATTGGATATTCGTCTTTGTCATCTCTAAATTTTGAAATTTCGGCACCAAATAACGCCGTACGAATAGCCATAGCAACCTGCGAAGTGCTTATGCCTTCACGTTGAGCTTTTACTTTATCAACATCAACAATGATTTCAGGTTTGTTTGTAATCAAATCGGACTTTAACTCTTCAATACCTTGAATTCGGGCTTCTGCAATTCTTTTTCGTACTTCTTTTTCGATACTGATGAGTTTGTCGAAATCATCACCTGCAATTTCAATAGAAATGGGTTTTCCAGTTGGTGGGCCCGTATTTTCTCTTTGAACCGAAATTTCACTTCCTGGAATTCCCTGCAATTCTTTTCGCATTTCTTCCAAAAGTTTGACCGAAGAAATATCTCCACGCTCTTCTTTTTTTACAAATGCTACTGTTATTTTAGATTTTTGAGGCGTTGCCGAGCGGTCGGGATTGAACGGGTCTCCTGCATTTTTACCAACATTAGATATTACCGAATTGATAGCTTTTTCTGCCTTATTTCTATTAATTACAGCGAAAACCTTATTTTCAAGCACTTTTGTTACAGAGTCTGTTACTCGTGCATCAGTTCCTACTGGCATTACATTATATACATAAATAAAGTCAGGGTCGCCACTTGGGAAGAAAATAACCTTTGGTTTCACGATACCCAACAACACAATTGTTGCGACCAATACCCCAAACATAGCTAACACTGCAAACACTGGACGATAGCCTGTAATTACCCAAGCGATAAGATTGCGATAGGATTGCTTGAAACGTGGTAATGCTCCATTTTGAAACGGGGTAATGATTTTTGGTGTCAGTACAAAATGATTGAAAATATATAAAATTGCCATCAAAGTAATGAAGTTTCCAACACCAACATTGATAAAATAGGCAGGAATGGCAATAATTACCATAATAATCAAGGGTCGCTGAATTGCACGGAAACTCTTGTCTTCTTGATGCTCGTCGTCGTGGCGTTTCATAAACGAAATCGCAAAAACAGGATTCATTACATACGCAACTATCAATGACGCAAAAAGTGTATAAATCAAGGTTATTGGCAAATATTTCATGAATTCACCAACAATTCCAGGCCAAAACAATAGCGGGAAGAATGGAGCAATAGTTGTTAAAGTTCCTGACAATACCGGCAAGAAAACTTCTGATGCTGCTAAGGCTACCGCTTCTTTTACGCTTAAATTTTTGAATCTATTAAATAATCGGTGAGCATTTTCGATAACTACGATGGCATCATCAACTACAATTCCCAAACCTAACAAAAAGGCAAAAAGAACGATTGTATTAAGCGTAAATCCCGAAAACCAAAGCGGAATGAAGGCAATCAAAGCAGAAAGCGGCACCGAAAGTCCAACAAAGATGGCATCACGCACACCCATAAAAAACATCAAAACGATTACTACGAAAATAAA
>NZ_JAYWCU010000146.1:0-3746 GCF_043780375.1 Emticicia sp.
GACAAAGGCGGATCAGACAAACAGCAAGGCTACAATATTTCGTTGATTGCCGACCAATATTTACGCCAGTTGGTGTTGCAACCTTATAATTTTATCAAAGATTTTAATGGTTGGAGCGAAAACATGGTAATTGATTTTGAATTGCCTGTCATGCAAACAATGGCAAATGTTCCACCCGACAAACGCAATATTCAACCACAAAAATAATGGCAGCATTAATTTATACACTCGAAGATTTACAAAGATTTTCTCGATCAAACAATAGCTTGAGCATCGAAGACATTGAGCCATTTATTGAAGATGCAACTGAACGATATTTGACACCATATCTTTCGCTACCTTTTGTGCTTACGATTCTGGACGGCACGCAAACTGATATTACCGTTGTGAGATTGTTCAAGCAAGCAGCTATCAACTTTGCCATGTATTTGTATGCACAAGATGCCGCCGTAACTATCGGCACAAATGGGATGCACGAATACGAAGATGATAAAGGCAAAAAGCGAGTATCGGAAGCTAAGTTTGTCCGTTACGAGCAAAATAAGCTAAAAACTGGACATCAAAAGCTTGAATTGTTGCTAAAGTATCTTGAAACCGCCAATACTTTTGCGGTTTGGAACACAAACGCCGCTACACAATACAAAGAATTTTTGTTAAAATCAGTTTCTGACTTTCAAAAATTTGTAAACATTCGTGAAAGTCGCATGGTTTTCTTAGCCTGTCGCCCAGGCTTACAATTGGCCACTTATAGCAATATCATTCCGAGTATTTCGCAAGCATTGTATGATGCCATCGTTGCTGCTCCTGCAACTGCCAAATACAAACTTTTGATAGAACGATACATTCAACCAGCTCTGGCAAACTTCGCTTTGGCGTATTCAATCTATGATGTTTCGGCATTGATAGGTGTATTTGATACTGTTGCGGTTTTCGATAATACTGGAAGCGATGCTGGCAAACGATACAAGACAGCCCCTGAAAGTTTTCTGCAAAAAATAGCCGAACAAAAACAATCAATAGGACAAACCTTCTTGGATCAATGTACAAATTATATTTTGTCTCATCCTAACGATTATACGGAGTATCCACACCCGACTGCCGACGATGTAGTTTTATTTCAAAACGATGAAGACTCAAGAGTTTACTACCTTGGTGGATTTGCGTAATAGTGTCCTTTTTAGGTCAAAAAAAAGTATTCAAATTTAACCCTATAACCGTGAACAACTGGAATGAATGGATAATCGAAAGGAACAAAGTAATCAGCTTTCCGAGCGATATAAATGACTTGACACCAAAGCAGTTTTTGCGGTTAATTCAAGTTTATTATCTATACCCTGATAATTTCATGTTTCGATTCTGGGTGTTTTGGAGTATCGCTCGCATGAATTGGTTTACAAAATTTTGGGTAGTTTGGAATTTTGGAATTAAGAAAATATTGTCAAAGTTTTTACCAATCAAACATAAAGTTTTCAGTGAAGGAGACCTTGAGCATACGATCAAACTATTTACAGATTTTTTGATGGAAAACGAAGATGAAATCCTACTCGCAAAACAGTTGATTCCAAAAATTAAGGTTAGAAGATTTAAGTTTTTAGGCAAAGTAAGTCCGAAATTAACAATAAAAGGTCACTCTGATTACTGTATCAGTATGAGTTTTGGACAATATAGAGAGGCAGAAAAAGCCTTTTTTCAATGCAATATCAACGAAGAAAACGCCTATAATAATCTGATACGAGCATTATACAAAAGCAAAGTTGAATTGCACGATTGGCAACTAAACGCAGTGTCGGAGACCATAAAAAAAGGTGTATATTTTTTTTATAATGATATACGTGAATATTGGAAAAGACAATTTGTAGAAGTGTTTTCGGACGAAACGAAAAAAGAAGGTGAAAACGAATTAACACCCGAAGACCTCGAACAAAATCTAACAACATGGTTGCATTATGTAGCCAAAGAAGATCCAACTAAGTATGAAACAGTTGATAATTTACCAGTAATGACGGTACTATTTAACTGGAACGAACTAAAAATAAAGCGTAAAACTGAAGAAGAGTACCTAAAGCAAAACCAAAGAACATGAGCAGCCAAGACCTAATCAATTATCTCGAATTACTTGCCACACAAAGCAAGCAGATTCGACATAATATCAATGAGAAAAAGAAATTTGGCTACTACGAAAACCTTTCAGTAACTGGCCAAAAACAAATGGCGATTCGGGATTTTTGCTTGTGGATTTACAAATCTGTTTTGGTTGAGAAAATCTTAGACAACGGAAGCGAACAATATTTTGCCAGACTTACAGTACAATTTGAGATTTCAAAATCTATTTCTTCGCAGGAATCAATTTTGGAAATTACTCAAGCCCAAATTGACGGCAAAGAAATTTGCCGTCAATTCTGGAGAAGAATTTTAAATGATGAACGTATGCGTAAGCACATTTTCAGTCAAGGCATTGTGCGACTCGAATCTAATTTTGATTTTGAAGACATTGAAGGCGATTACGAAAACCTATGTGGCTGTGCAATGAAATTTACGCTCAAATGGCAAGTACCTGGCATTGATGATGATTATGACGAAACAGATGATTTTATAACAACATGAAACTAAAACTCAAACGAGAGCCACACCCCGAATATACCATAGGAAAGCTATATATAGATGATATTTTTGAATGTTTTACACTCGAAGACATTATTAGAGATATGAAAATAAAAGGTGAAACAGCAATTCCTTATGGTAAATATAAGGTCATTATCAATCAGTCAATTCGCTTCAAAAGAGCATTGCCATTGTTGCTAAATGTGCCAAATTTTGAAGGTATTCGCATTCACACAGGCAACAAAACAGCCGACACAGAAGGCTGTATTTTGGTTGGTACAATGAGAACAAAAGACGGCATGGTCTTGAACAGCAAAATTGCATTCGATAAGCTATTTCCAAAAATGGTATTAGCTGCCAAAAATAATGAACCAATAACCATAGAAATAACATGATAAAGATTATCTCAAGAATATTACTGGCTTTTATGCTCATTGGTTTTTTTGTAATGTGCCTGATGGGTTGCCAACTCACTTCGAGTTTGAAGGATATCAATACTCGATTAATTAATATTCAAACTGGACTCTCAAAACTTGATAGCACTTACCGTTACAACCAAACTCAAATCATAAACTATGAAAAAGGCAAATCGCAAATTATTTTTCATTCTATGCCTACTGACAGCCTGCTCAAATATATTCGCTCAGGAAATAACTGACGATGAGTGTGAGATTGTTGTAACCCGGGCCGACATTGAGCAATGTGCGATGTATAAACGCACCAATATTTTGCTTGAGCGTGAAATAAAGTTTCAGGCTGTTGCCGCCGTGAGCCAAAAAGACTCTTCAAAAAAACGTGAGGATAACTTATATTCAAAAATAAATATTTTGAATGATCAAAAACTATTGCTAAATACTGAATTGGCAACAGAAAAAGACACAAAGTCGAAACTTTGGATGGCATTATCAGTCGCCATTATTGCTTTATTACTGAGCATTCTGTTTTCAATCTTCAAGTCGAAACTGGCAAAGTTTATTCCTTTTTTGAGCCTTATTAGTTTTGCAACTTTAGCTCAGGACCCGATGTACCGCCCGCCCGTGAGCATTAACGGTCAGAAAGGAGTTATGCAGAAAATCATCATTGATTCGACCGCTAATAATTATGCAATTTTCTCGCTAAACGATATTCACACACTCAGAATTCCT
>NZ_JAYWCU010000147.1:0-8186 GCF_043780375.1 Emticicia sp.
GGAAAAATAATGGAGATATTCAGTTTCCACCCCATACTGCAAATAATGCGGGTAGAGTACCTGGACTTTTGCATTTATCATTAAAAAATAAGCGAGGAGTAAGGAAAGATTTAATATTGACCGATGCACCTGGTGAGTGGTTTGATTTCTGGAGGACCAATATTGATAGTGAAAATGCAAAAGGTGCAAAATGGATTCACGAAAATTGTAATGCTTTTCTACTTTTTGCCGATAACGAGATGCTTTCAGGAAGTAGCCGTGGCATGGCTCGACAGCAAATAACTTCCGTCGCAGACAGGCTTTTTGAAAATATAGAAAACAGGCCTCTGGGTTTTATTTGGTCAAAATCTGATATACCAATCAAAGAGCTAATGAAGGAACAGATACTTTCACATTTAAAGCAAAATCCTATTTTTCATTTTAAGGAATTTGAAACAAGTGTGAAAGAGGGAGAATCTGGTATTTTCCATAAAAACATTCTCGAATCAATACATTGGATTATTGAAAAGTTACAAAGCAATACTAATACAAAACCTGCAATAATATCTTTCAAACAAGAAGATATGTTTCTTTCAAAGAGAACAATCAATGATTAACCCAACTGACAATAATATTTTAATAATTGGTGGCCCTAATGCAGGTAAAACACATTTTGGCGGTCAATTATATGGTAGGTTAAATAATAGAAGTTTTGAATACAAAATTTCACCTAATAATCGACCAACAGACCTTACCATTTTTGCTGATGTTTTGAGTAAGTTAACAGAAGGTAAAAGAGCTGGACATACTGAAACTTCTGCAAATCGAAGTATTCAATTGGTAGTAGATGGAGTGAATGGAGAAAAAATCACATTATCATTTCCTGACTATGGTGGCGAACAAGTCAAAATGATTGTTGAAAACAGAAGAGTGAATACACTTTGGAAAAAATATATTGATACAAGTACTTCGTGGATTTTATTTGTTCGGTTAGACTCAATCGAGATTATTGAAGATATAATAAATAGAGAACTACCAAGTCCCGAAGAAATTGCGAAGAGAAATGGCCAAACGCCTCCTGTTAGATTATCAGATGCTGCTCATTTTGTAGAACTTTTACAAACTCTTCTATACATTAAAGGTGTATCTACTTTAAATAAAATCAATCAGCCTAATCTTACAGTTGTTCTTTCATGTTGGGATATTTTGAAAGAAGAATTAAAAATCAGTGATTCAGAAATTCCTGCATCAATACTAAAACAGAAACTCCCTATGTTATATAATTTCTTAGGTAATTGTTGGGAAGAAAAATCCATATCAATTATTGGGCTTTCATCTACTGAAAAGACATTAAATGATGAGCCTGATGATGATTACATAGACAGAACCCCGATAGATTTTGGATACTTTATTGATACAGAGGGTAAAAAAATACAAGATTTGACATTCGCAATTGAAACATTCATTGGCAAATAATAAAATACTTATACAACAAGCATACTATGGTGAAGTTAATAAGGCTCACGCTTGTATCACTCAGTCAGTCAAAGATTCAGACTTGACCTCATTCTTGATTGCATTTACGGATAGACCTGCGGCATTACCACCAAATATTGAGTTAATGCCCTATCTCTCTGGAACGAAATATGCAAATTATTACATCTTCACGAAGACGTTTCCTGACAACTTAGCATCAAGAGCAGGTATGGTTTTTACCCATGCCCTAATTTTAAATATAAATGACATAGCTTGCATTAATTTACTTGAAGACATTTTTATAAATTTTATAGGTTCAGTCCCTAAAATAAGAGAAAGTTTAGAGCCTATTACTATTTCCACGGCAGAAGAAAATTTCAATTCACAACAAACAGAACTTCTTCCAAAATTCATACAAGCAATCATATCATCTCTTATAAAGGGGGTTTCGCCAATTTTATTTTCAGGAGATATAGATACATTTGAAGAGGTATTACAAAAGATTTGGAATTTCCCAGATGTAAATTTTAGAAAAAAAATAAAATTTAGAACAAGTTTTACTCCATCAGATATTTCAGAAGTAAGCGACCTAACTATTGTTTGTATTCAAAAAGAGTTTATATCAAAGTGGACTGGACAAAATGTAATAAAATCAGATGATGATGAATTGGTAAGTTTTACATCTAAAGCCGAAGCACTCTTTTTAGGTATTGTAGATGATAATCCCTTTAATAGCTTTCTCCAAGAGCTTAACATCAAAAACTTAGAACTTTCTATTTTAGGTCAATGTGCTGGTTTATATGATGCTTACACATCACTAATTACGATTGAAAACCCTGATACTTTAAGGCAAAATGTTCGGATATTATCTAAAGTTTCACCACATCCTAATCATGGCGAAATAATAAAGAATCGTTTTTTGGAGAAACTTGAAGTACTAATTTCTACTGGTCGAGATACTAATTTAAAAGCTCTTAGAAATATTAATTGGCAAACTTTTAGTAATGGAGAATCAAGGATTAGTAGGTTAGTTACAGATTTTATAGATACAGAATTTAAAAAAACTACGAACTTACAAACTAATATATTAGCCGAGATATTAAATTGTTCTATTACAGAAGAAAAACAAGTTTGGCATTTTGCAGTATATGATTCATTTCAAAGAATATGTTCAAGTGTTGATACCAAGATACTTTTAAATCTTTGGAAACTGATAGATTTTTCTCAAAAAACCTTGTCAGAACTTCTCTCATTCATTCAATTTTCACAAGAATCTAATTTTACAAATACAATTCCCAATAAATTAAAACTGGAAACAGTCGAAAAGTTAGAAGGTTTTGCAAATGGAAAAAAATGGTATCTTTTCCATTCTAAAGTACTTTTAAAATATTACACAATAAGTGATGTTTTAAAGAAACAGTTAATTTTAGAAAAGAATTTACCACTAAAAGATTCAGTTGGTGTAAAGTACTTAGTTAGTCTGTTAAACGACAGAGAATTTTTAAAAGCAGCTCTACTAATTCGTGACGAGAAATTAGCCGAATTAGTGGCCGAAAGAGTTATCAAAAATAAAAGCGTTCTTGAAGAATTAGATGTCGCAAACACTTATTGGAACAAAATTTGGGCATTTTCATTAGAAAAAACACGGAATATTAGTTTTGGAATTGAAAATAAAGAGAAAAATATTTTAAATTCGGTTTTTAATTTAATTAATTCAAGCATTTTTGTTGAAGGAATTATTATTGAATTAATTGCAAATTCTTCATTTTCCGATATTTCTACATATCCCAAACGCTCAGAATTATGGGAAAAGATTCCATTAAAATATAAAGATAAGTTTTTAGACATAACCGCAAAGTCAATATTAGGCCAATTTTTATCTAATCAGATTCTATTTGATTCAATAGAAAAGGAAATCTCAGATAAGATTACCTCAGACTCATTTATGTCTAATTTTCTGAATACTTATCAAAATGATATTGATTCTGTAATCAAAGTATTTGAAACATTCTCAAATCTGAAAGATATTTTCCTTTCTGATTTTATAAAATATTATAAATATTCAATTACTGCAATTATATCTCAAAGATTGGGGCGTTTAGTCAGTCATAAACGGTTTGAAGAGACAGCAAAAAGTATTTATGATAAATCAAAATACGATTATACTTTTAAAAATGCTTTAGATGAATGTAAAGATTTGGTTAAAATTACTTGGTTTGATGAGATATTTTCAAGCCATTTAAAACAAAATAAACATAGTAAAATCCCTAAAAATAGTATGAACAATAGTACAATGGAAAAACAACCACTGCCTACAGTTGTAATTTTGACGGCAATAAAAGAAGAGTATGCAGCAGTAAGACTACATTTAGAACAAATAAATGATATAGACCAAAATGATTCTGGTTATGAAGAAGGTTATTTTCAATTTAATGGAAAAATAGTTGCAAGAGTTATTATTAGGGAATGTGGAGCAAAAAATACAAGTGCATCTCAAGAAACTGAAAGAGCAATTCAATATTTTTCTCCAAATATGATTTTATTTGTTGGGATAGCTGGGTCAAGAAAACCAAAAGATTTTTCAATTGGTGATGTAATCTTTCCAGAAAAAATATATTCTTACGAAGGAGGAAAATCTGAAAAAGATTCTTTTAGGTCAAGACCTGACTTAACAAATACTACCTATACATTGCTGGAAACCGCCAAAAAAGAAAGAAGAAAAGAGGATTGGAAAATTCTGATTAAAAATGACTCACATAAAAATGTTAAGGCTGATTTAGGTATAATAGCATCAGGTGAACAAGTTGTTGAACACGTTTCCTCAGAAATAGGAGAAATCCTTACAAAGCATTTTAATGATACATCGGTTATCGAAATGGAAGGATTTGGCTTTGGCAAAGCAGCATCAAGACAAGGAAGAGAAACAAGTTATATGTTAATAGGAATTATTCGAGGAATTTCTGATATACTTGAGCAAACGCAACAAAGTCAAGATGAATCAGGCAAAGATAGGAGACCAGATAATGCTAAACAATTCGCTTCTGATACTGCGGCCGCATTTGCTTTTTGGTTGGTTTATAAAACTTATGCTTAGTTTACTTTGAGCTATCATACAATAAGAAACAATTTCAGCTCCCACCCCTCCATCAGTGCTGAAAAAGCACCGATTCCGCTCGCACACAGGCACATTGCTTGTCAGCTTTGCGACAATCAATAAGCCTGTTATGGCTTAGCTACATTGATTATTAGAGTTGTTGCGATGACATTATGTTAATTTTTAATATTAAAATTCCATAAACCAGCACAGACTTCAATTGCATCATTGTACAAATTGTAGTCATGATTTCTGAGCCTATCGGAAAGAAATCTGTATCGTTTCAATCCTCCGATAGCGTGTTCAACACAAATTCGTTTTTTTGATTTTTTAGTATTTTCATCTTTTTGTAATTGAGTTAGTTCACTTTTTCTTGGTTTTTTGTGTGGAATTACTACTTTTTGACATAAATAATCAGTTTCAAAGCCTTTATAACCTAAATCAAGTCTGATAGTATGATTTTCAAACCAGTTATTTTCAGGGGGAAATTCTGATTTTAGTAAACTATAATCGTGAGCAGTTCCTAAGTAACAAGGACTCAAATAATGGATATATTTATCTTTGCTTACAATGACCATTGTTTTTACTGTATGACCTTTTTTTTGCCCGAATAAAATTCCTTTTGAACTTCATCATCTTGTGGACGTTGCACTCGCTGTTCAGTTGCATCCAAAATTAAAGTTTTATGTTCTTCAAAATACGTTTTGAATTCTTCAACAGAAATAAAGTTTCGTTTAGGTAAAATTCCAATTTCTGATAGAGCTGTTTTTAGAATTTCAATACCCATTGTCTGATTTCGTTTGGCATTTGAGCCGTCAATTCCACTCACAAATCCTAATAAATCATAGGTCAAGCCCGACTTTAGACTAAAAAGTGTAAAAAATAACAGTTCAGAGTAACTCGTCATTGTTGGATTATTAGGACTTTCTGAGGTGCGTTCTTGAATAGTTTTACCGTAAAGATTTTCATAAGCCTTTTGAAAAAATGTCAAAAGCAATTCAAACTTTTCCTTGGTGAGACCTGTCGCTGACCGCCATTGTCGTTCTGTTGTTAAGTCTAAAATATCTAATTTCATCGGCGTTTTTTTACTCAAATATACTAATTTATCATCGCAACAAGTCTATTGATAAGGAACAATTTTAGTTTGCCCCACTTCATAAGTAAAACGAAAGGATAAGCGTTCGTACCTCACTTATTTACCCTTTCATTCTACCCATTTCGTTCGCACTGAGGCACACCGCTCACCAGCTCTGCGGCAATCAGTAAGCCAATTCCCCTGCTACATTGATTTTAAAATTTACTTCCAAATTTCTCTAAAAAAACTTCGAGATAATACACCCGTACTACCATATTATTTACACGCTTTCAAAGTAAAAATCTACTCAAAAACCTCATTAGCGGAAGGGAAAAGAAGACGAATCTTGTTTGCCGATTCTATCCCATTTACTTCAAAAAAAGCCGTTTCTGCCGTATCTTTATATTATCAAATAAGGAGATAATAGGTTAATAATCAGCATATTACCTCAACTAAATCATCGTTTTAATCTTAAATATTTACAGTAATGAACAAAACAATTTTAATCGGAAATGTGGGTAGTACACCCGAAGTTCGCACCCTTGAAAGTGGAACTAAAGTAGCCATTTTTTCTTTGGCAACGAATGAAAATTATACCAAGAAAGACGGCACAAAAGTAGAGCAAACAGAATGGCATCGTTTGGAAGTTTGGGGCAATTTAGCCAATGTAGCCGAAACGATTATCAAAAAAGGCGACCGTATTTGTATAGAAGGAAAAATCAGAACCGAAAAATGGGAAGACAAAGAAGGAAACCCCAAAACATCGGTAAAAATCAGAGTTGAACGCATCGAATTATTAGGCAAACGCAGAGAAGAAGTAGAAGAAAAGGCGGAAGAAGAAGCCAAACAAGCCCCCAAAGGAAACAAGAAAAAACCTTTGCTCGGTGAAACCAAAGAAAGCAATGTTGCTTTTGAAGCAAGCAAAAACGAAGGTGATTTACCATTTTAATTTTTTAATCATATAAGGGAAAAAGCCCCCTTTAATTGGCTCAAATAAACAATCAAAACAAATAAAAAAATGAGCAATCCAGTAGCACCAGTAAAAAACAACGGAACAACTGCACCAGTAGCTAAAACCGAAACAGTAGCAACCGAAAAAAGCCTTGCAACAGTTCAAAACCATCCGAGTTCCGACCAATCAAGCGTTGAAATTGTGCCACAAGTACAAATTGTCGAATCAAAAAGTGCCAATGCTGTTTTTGATAGACTTGATGAAGGTTTGAAAATGAAAGAGCAATTCAACAAAGCCAAAGAACGAGTAGGCGAATTCGAGGATTTTTCAAAAGATTATGGTGATGAAGGATTAGTTATGACCATTTCAAATGTAGGCACAGGCAAAAACATTCAAATTCAGAATGTAGCAATGATTTTGGATTTTATCAATAATTTGGTAAAAACAGGCAAAACCCACCTTAAAGCCTTAGAAACGGAAATTGTTAATTTCACTATCTAACAAGCAAAGAAAGCCCAATTTTCGGGTTGGGCTTTCTTAATTTAATCAACTATTAACGCTTAATTTTATTTAAAATGGAATCTTTAGAATGGGATATTATAGAAAAACCGATTTTTGCCAACAATAAGCAAGTTTTAGGCTATAAAGGCATTTTTCGCAATGATAATGGGCAATTATTGAACATTGCCAAATCAAGTTACACGCCCACACACAACGAAAAATTTATTGAAGTAACCGAAAAACTACACGATATTACAGGTTTTCCGATTGAAAATTACTACGATGTAGAAGGCGGAAAAAAGGTTTTGGCTTTTCTCAAATGTACTGACACTATGCAGGTTTGCGGACATGAATTTAAAGATTATTTGATGATTGGTAATAGTTTTGATGGTTCAACGGGCTTTTTTATTGGAAATAGTAATATTATGGTCAGATGTTCCAACCGTTTTTCAAGAAATTTTCGTCAACTTCAAGTAAACCATACTAAAAATAACAGTCTCCGCATTGATGGTTTGGTACAATATTTTGATATGTTTATGAAGCAACGAACGCAACTTTTTGACAAAATGGAGCAACTTTCATGGGTAAAAGTAGATGATTCCATCAAAGATGCGTTAGTTGAGCGATTAACCCGAATGAATGACGAAGAAAAATTGGGCAATGAAATATCGACCAGAAAAAGAAATATTATAACTAATCTCAATTCTTCGATTGACCGAGAATGTGCTGATTTGGGAGATAACGCTTTTGGGCTTTTTAATGGCATCACGCACTACACCACCCACATTAAAAACTCGAAAAACGCCATCTTTGGCAATCCATTTGGTTCAGCAAACGAACTCAATCAAACCGCTTTTAAATTCTGTTCGGAGTTAATAAATGCCTAAAAATTAGGGTTGCAGGTGCAGCCACTTACAACCCTAATTTAAACCTTTTTATAGCGTTTTACATAAGATAGTCTGTATGGCAGGGTTTTACTTTGTTCAAAAAATTTTGGGCTTCGCCCAATGATAGTTTTAAGTTTTTGGTGGTCATAAGCCATGTTACTCAATCTATACTACAAATGAATCAAGATGGCTATGTTTTCTTTTTTTGCTTCTTGACGTATC
>NZ_JAYWCU010000148.1:0-5004 GCF_043780375.1 Emticicia sp.
TTTGTACATATTATAATTATATATTTTTACAAAATTAGGCGAGTTTGTCTTTTACTCGTCTAATTTCTCCAAGTATTATTATTTGTGTACGGTTTTAAACAAATCTTCTAAAATATTTCAATTCGGCTATAAATTTGCTAAATGTAAGTAAAGTATAAAAAAAGATGCAATAGTATTTAGCAAATTTTAAAATTAAACGTTAATAAAAAAAGAATCGCTATATAAATTTATGAAATTTAACTCCTTTTTAATCTTATTATTGTTTCCGATAGCTGTTTTTTCTCAAGGATACGCTTCTATCTCGGGAAAAATCATTGACAAAACTACACAAAATTCTATTCCAAATGCTTATTTGAGTATTCAAGATAAAGGATTTTCTAGCGAAACTAATGCTTTAGGAGAGTTTAAATTTTTCTTTCCTAAAATAAATCTTGACTCAATGGTGGTCATTTCTATGATTGGGTACAAAAATATCATTAGAAAAGCCTCGTCTTTCGATTCTACCAATGTTATTGCCTTAGAACCAGCCGAAATATTGGCATCTATACAAGGAGGTGACCCAAAAGTGCTTTTAAAAGAAGCATTTGGATTAGTTAAAAAGAATAATCCTACTTTTCCGACTTATCAAACTGGTTTTTATTTAGAAACAATAGAAATGGCAAAATTGGGCTATGTAAAAATCAATGAAGGCATTATTCGCATTGAGCGTCCGCACACTGAAAAGGAAATTGGTATTGAAAAAATAAAATTATTGAAATCTCGAAAATTTGAATGGATGGGTCAAACTGCTAAACTCAACGGTTGGGGATTTGTAAATGGAGCCGCCATAGTTACTCGCTCGCTTGAAGGGGGAATTCCTGATTATTTGGACAAAGGTAATATCAACGATTATGATTTCAAAATTGATTCAATAATGACTTACTTTAATGATAGTCTTGTTTTTTCGATAAGTTTTAAGCCTATCAATAAAAAAGTAAAAGCGGCTCGAAATGGCAAAATTTTCTTAACACAAAATAGCAAAGCCATTGTCAGAATTGAATACGAAATGACTCCCGAAGGTGTAAAAGATGTAATAAAAGGCAATTTTACTGACAATACTAAAAAAGAAGGCAAGCTCGTAAAAGGCTACACTCAGTTTTTACCCATGAATGGTGTGTGGCATCTACAAGACTGTAAATTGATTTTTGAGGCAAAATTTGAAGACAAACTCGAAAAAAAATTCGTAAATGAAGCCACCATGACAATCCAGTTTATGGCAAACGAACAGGGTAAACTTGGCAACCGAACAGCCATAAAGTTTGACGAAGAACTCATTACTACCAATAATTTTCCTAAAGGTGGGCGTTATGATGAACGTTTTTGGGGAACATCTAATTATCTAATTCCAACTCCTGCGATGCTCAAAATCACCGAAAAAAAATAATTTTTAAAGAAATAAAGCCCTAAATTGCATTCTATTTAAAAATCACAAAAACATCATTCTAAGCATGAAAAATATTTTCGTTTTAGTTGCCTTTTTATCTCTTTCAATAACTGCTTTCCTTACTAATTGTAGTAGTAAAACACAAGAAACTGAAAACAAGATTGATTCGACTGCCATCGACAGTACACAAATTTTGCAGACCATAAAAGATATGTATTCTTGGCATGAAACAGATACCACTCAATTAAGTGATTTTACGTTGGCATACCCAAATAACGGCTTTTGCACAGGAATTGACCGAGAAATAAATAATAATAGAATAGCCGAATTGAAGAAAACAGATTTCTTTGCTGATGATTTTTTTAATAATTATGAACGAATTCTGAAGAAAATAGATACCGAAATAAAAGCAGATACAGCTAAATATCAAGAAGGTGATGGGTTGGAAAATAACTATTTGGATGCCAGTCCGTGGTGCAATTGTCAGGACAATCCAGATAAGTTTTGGGAAACTTTAAAAATCAAAGATTTGGTTATCAATGGTAATGTAGCAACAACCAAATGGACTTGGATTTGGAACGATGTCGATAATTTTAGCTATCAAGTAAAATTGAAGAAAGTAAATAATGTTTGGAAAATATCAAATTTGGAAGGATTTGATAATATGTAAGTTAAAGATAGAGTAATTCAGCTCTATCTTTGTAAAAAAAATAGTTTTTTTGAAATTTCCCCTCAGTGAAAAAAGGAGGAGAAACTTTACTAATAATAACCTTTTTTTAATTACTACTCAGAAATGTCTATTGATTTAAAAATAAAGCAATTAGCCAAAGATTATGCTTCCGAAGTTGTTGCAAATCGCCGTCATTTGCATACAAATCCTGAATTATCTTTTCAAGAATATAATACTGCCAAATTTGTTGCCCAAAAACTCCGAGATATTGGTCTAACTCCCCAAGAAGGCATTGCCAACACCGGCGTAGTGGCATTGATTGAAGGCCGAAACCCGACAAGCAAAGTTGTAGGTTTGCGTGCTGACATGGACGCATTACCCATTTTTGAGAAAAACGATGTGCCGTATAAATCTCAAAATGAAGGAGTAATGCACGCCTGCGGACACGATGCACATACTTCATCGTTGCTCGGCACTGCCAAGATTTTATTTCAACTTCGAGAAGAATTTGAAGGAACAATCAAGTTGATTTTTCAACCTGCCGAAGAAAAAGCCCCAGGTGGAGCTTCAATAATGATTAAGGAAGGTGTTTTAGAAAACCCTGCCCCAAATAGTATGCTTGGTCAGCATGTTGCCCCAAATATTCCAGTTGGAAAAATTGGTTTCCGAGAAGGAATGTACATGGCAAGCACCGACGAACTGTATTTGACCGTAAAAGGTAAAGGTGGACACGGAGCAATGCCCGACCAGCTCATTGACCCTGTGTTGATTGCCTCGCACTTGATTGTTGCTCTGCAACAGATTATTTCACGCAATAAAAAACCTGCCAATCCTTCGGTACTTTCTTTTGGCAGATTTATTGCCGATGGTGTAACAAATGTCATCCCAAATGAAGTTACGATTCAAGGTACTTTTCGTTGCATGGACGAAGAATGGCGAGAAGATGGACTCATAAGAATGAAAAAAATGGCAGAAGGAATCACCGAAGCAATGGGTGGAGTTTGTGATTTTGAAGTAGTAAAGGGTTATCCCTTCTTGAAAAACCATCCAGAACTGACTCGCCGAATAAAAAATGAAGCTACAATCTATATGGGAAAAGAAAATATTGTAGACCTCGATCTTTGGATGGCAGGCGAAGATTTTGCTTTTTACTCACAAGTAGTAGACTCGTGTTTTTATAGACTCGGCACTCGTAACGAAGCTCGTGGCATTATTTCAGGCGTACATACCCCTACTTTTGATATTGATGAAACATCACTCGAAATTGGGCCAGGTCTTATGTCCTGGCTGGCAATTCGAGAACTTAGTAATTAGAAGATAATAGTGAAAACCTGTTTTGGTTATTGTCTATTAGAGCGTTATTAAGTTTTTTAATTGGGGCTTAAAATACATCTTTTTAACTTACTCTTCGTTCAAAAAAATATCATTTTTTACCAGCAAAAAAAACTAAAAAACCTCCTATGAAAAATATATCTTTAATAGGTCGTTTTGCTACAAAAGCATTGATTTTAGCAATAGCTATTTCGTTGCCACCCGAAAGCTTTGGATAAGATACATCGACCGATGAAACAAGTGTATCGCCTTCTTTAGAAATAAAAGGAGGGCTTTGCAGCTCGAAAGAAACAGTATCAACTTTTACAATAACATTGTCGGTAGTGGTAGAAGTGGTTTCATTTTTAGATTGGCAGCTCGAAAATACAAGGGCAAAAAAGAGGCTAATAGCTAAATATTTCATTGGGTTAGATTTTATGTGTTGAACAAATATAAAGTTTCTTTAAATACGATTATTGTTTTTGATATAAAATACAGGAATTTTATAGTATTTTGTAATTCTATTGCCAAATAACAAGTAAATATTCTTATTTTTTTATGTTGCAAAAACTTTCCGAATTGCCAGTTAAATGGCATCATTTACTTTTTTATAGTCTATTGGTTGCCATTATTCCGCACACGGGTTTTTGGTTCGACCTCAATAACGATTGGCCTCGTTGGTCGAACTACGCTTTTGAACATGGATTAAGTCAAATTTATAATTCCGACACCAACTATATGCCTTTCTATTTGCATTGGCTTTATTGGTTTGGAAAGCTGCAAGGAAGCAAAGAGTTGATTTATGCCAATAGTTATCAGCTCAAATATTTCTTCTTGCTATTTGATTTTGGTGGAGCAATTGCCATTGCTTGGGCATTACGAAAATATTATACCCGACAATTTGCCGAATATATGCTGCTCTTCAATATAGGATATTTATATTGTACCGTTATTTGGGGCCAGTTAGATAGTGTTCCAACTACGATTGTGGTTTTAGCAATCATTTGTCTTTTTGAACGAAAACTACTTTGGGCGGCATTTTTCTGTACATTATCGGTTTATGTAAAACTCCAAACGATTATTTTTGTGCCTTTTTTTATTATTTTACTGGTTTATCAATTAGGCAGAAATCTTGATAAATGGCTTATAATAAAGATGTTAGCTATATCATTACTTACACAACTTTGGCTTTTAAGTCCATTTATTTGGGGAGGGACATTCTGGAATTTTCTGAAAGTTGTAAGAGAATCGGTCGGTTTTTTTCCAAGAGTATCATGGAATGCCTACAATATTTGGTATTTATTGCTCAAACAAGACCCAACCTTACTCAATGATACGCTAACATTTGCAGGACTAAGCTATAAAAGATGGGGATTTATTTTGTTTTTTAGTTTGTCGGCAATTGGCTTTATTCCATTGATAATCAACACTATTAAAAAGTTGAAATACAAAAACGATTTAGATAAAAACTATTATTCTTTACTGTGGCTTACTGCTGGAACAATCGCTATTTTGTTCTTTTTTGTCAATACCCAAATGCACGAACGATACTCTTACCCTGCTATTGCCTTGTATTTTGCTTATTCGTTACTCAGTAATC